>JBGTDZ010000184.1:0-2577 GCA_041748055.1 Aquaticitalea sp. | reverse complement strand
CAAAAATGAAAACTGTTTTTGTAGAGGAAAGTAAATGGTTAAGAGCCAAACAGTCAGGAATGTTCAAAGCGATGGTTGCCATTAATACACATGTAAAATGTGATGATGTCTTGGGACAGATAACAGACCCTTATGGCAAAGTCTACCACGAAGTAAAATCGAGTGTTGATGGATATATCATTAATGTGAATGAAGCTTCATTGGTGTATCAAGGAGATGCCTTGTTTCATGTGACGACGAGGGTTAGTAATTGATTCTAGAAGTCATGACCAAATCGAAATTAAGACGTTTATATAAAAAGCGACGAGCTGAATTATCAGATGAATTGATTGAAGCAGAAAGTCTTGTCATTGCCAATCATATATTGAATCTCAATATTTGGAACCATTCCTTTTATCATGTGTTTTTAAGCATCACAGAACACAAAGAAATCAATACCGGCTATATCCTAAATATTTTATCAGGAAAGGATAAAAACATTGTGATTTCCAAAACGAATTTCGAAACTGTTACAATGGTTCATTATTTGCTGACAGACGCAACGCTCATCAGAAAAAATAACCATAACATTCCTGAACCTGTTGATGGAATTGAGATAGAAACCCTAAAAGTGGATGTGGTTTTTGTGCCACTTTTAGCATTTGACAAACAAGGTCACCGGATTGGTTATGGAAAGGGAT
Organism: Aquaticitalea sp.; assembly: GCA_041748055.1. GTDB lineage: Bacteria > Bacteroidota > Bacteroidia > Flavobacteriales > Flavobacteriaceae > JBPOFM01. The sequence goes on along the minus strand of JBGTDZ010000184.1, from coordinate 1,897 downwards.
TTTATGATAAATTTTTAAGTGAATGCAAACCTGAGACCATTAAAATTGGTCTTTCTTTTTTTGAAGCCGAAGAAAAAATTGAAGGGATTTTTAACAGCGATGTGGCGTTGGACTATTGCGTGACGCCGAAAACCATTTATCGTTTTTAGTTATTCACCTATATCTTCATTCCAAAGTTGCGGTTGGGATTTTATGAATTCAGCCATCATCTTTTTGCAGGTGTCATCATCCAAAACAACCAGCTCCACACCTCTTGATTTCAACAACTCCTCTTCACCTAAAAACGTTTGATTTTCACCAATAATAACTTTTGGAATGCCGTACAACAAAATCGCACCCGTGCACATGGAGCAAGGCGACAATGTCGTGTATATTTCACATTCACGATAAAAATTGGCGGGTTTTCGACCGGAATTTTCGAGCGCATCCATTTCTCCATGAAGAATAGCACTTCCTTTTTGCACGCGTCGATTATGGCCTCGTCCTACAATTTTTCCATCATGCACCAATACTGAACCAATTGGAATTCCTCCTTCAGATAGTCCTTTTTGGGCTTCGAGGATTGCTTCTTCCAAAAATATATTTGTTTTCATTTTTGTCAAATTTTAGTGTTATGCAAAAGCCTTTTTGTTAAACACAATCAACATCCCAATCCCCGTGCTTATTGCCATATCCGCAACGTTAAAAACGGGCTCAAAAAACGTAAAATAATCACCACCGACAAAGGGCATCCATTCGGGCAAAAATCCGCTCCACATCGGGAAATGCAACATATCCACAACTTTTCCATAAAACAAGCTTCCATAACCGCCATCTTTGGGTAAGAATGTTGCTACCTGACTTTGACTGTCATTGAACAAAATACCATAAAAAACCGAATCAATAATATTTCCTAAAGCACCTGCAAAGATTAGCGAAATGGCAACAACCAATATCGTCGCGCTTTTCCTTTTGATGGATGACACCAACCAATAACCTATAAAACAGACTGCAACAATCCTGAAAACAGTCAGGGCCAATTTTGCGGTCCTATCGGAAATAAAAGATATGAAATCGCTCATTTTTGTTCCCCAAGCCATGCCTTCGTTTTCAACAAATACAATCTGGAACCAACTGAACACAACGGTCTTATCGTTTAGGGCAAAATGGGTTTTGATGTAGAACTTGCTTATTTGGTCAATGAGCAGAATGATGATTATGAGTAAGGTCGCTTTCTTTAGAGACATTCTTTGGATTTATTTTTTGACAAAAATAGAACTTATTACGCTACAAACTAAAAAACCCAATAAAACAAAAACGTCCTGCTTTGCGCAAGACGTTAAAAAAATTCTTCATGAATTCAGTTGAATTCAACGGATTCTCATTTTCCTGGAATATTATTGTTGCATATTTTTAGCCTCAATGCTCAAAGTGGCATGTGGCACCAGTCTCAAACGATCTTTGCTTATCAATTTCTGTGTAACTCTACAAATGCCATAAGTTTTGTTTTCAATTCTGATCAATGCGTTTTTAAGGTCACGGATGAATTTTTCCTGACGGATTGCCAATTGCGAATTCGCTTCTTTGCTCATAGTCTCGCTTCCTTCTTCAAAGGCCTTAAATGTTGGTGAGGTATCATCAGTGCCATTGTTAAGGTCGTTCATGTAGGCGCTTTTTATCAAGTCCAGATCATGGATTGCTTTTACGATTTTCTCTTGGATCAAAGCTTTGAATTCGGCTAAATCTTTATCAGAATATCTGTTATTGGTTTCTGTACTCATAATTTTAAATTTTTTGAATAAACAATTTGGTTTTTACATTATCAAAGGCAACTTCTATACCATCATTTAGTTGATCTAAGATTTCCAAGGTATCAGTTAGGGTTTCTGTCTTAATGTAATTTAAATTTTTGTTTATC
>JBGTDZ010000183.1:0-3617 GCA_041748055.1 Aquaticitalea sp. | reverse complement strand
CTGCTTATGTGTGGGTTCATTATTCACATCCTACTTTGTTGGAGCGTGTGAAAAATTTGAAGAAATAATTGGCATTTTTGAATTCAAAACAAAAAAACGACCTTGGTGATTCAACAAACAAAACCATTCGATATTTAAATGTTATCCAAACGCGCAAAATACGCCATTAAAACCTTATTGTTCCTTCAACAATATGGCGAATCGAGGCCCATTTCGGCAAAAATTATTTCGAAGGAAGAAAACATTCCCTATAAATTTCTTGAAAATATCTTGCGAGAATTACGCCAGAATAAAATCTTGAAAAGTTCGAGAGGTCCTGAAGGAGGTTATACTTTTTTGAAGCAACCAAATGCTATCACAGTGGCGGACGTTATCCGAATTGTGGATGGGCCGATTGCTTTAATACCTTGTGTGTCTGAAAACTTTTATGAAAAATGTCATGAATGTACAGATGAGGCTACTTGCAAAATCCGGAGACTATTCAGCAAACTGCGCACGGAAATGCTACCTGTTTTAGACACGACCATTGCTGAATTGGCATCAATCTGATTTTTTAAAATTTTTATATCATACTTATTTGGTAGGATAAGTTTATTGGCTATATTTGCTTTTTATAAAATCCTTATGAATGCTGTTTTAAAGCCGAGAACTTTATTTTTGCTGATTGCCTTTTCCTTCTCATCATTATATTTATTCTCCCAAAAAAACGTTGACCATCAAAGTTTAGTTTGGACCCGTTACTCACTTAAACTAAAATTTGACGACCATTGGTCTGCTTCACAAGAATTGGAAGAACGTACCTATTGGTTTCCATGGCGCCAGCATCAATTTGTATCACGCTCCATGGGCCGTTATCAATTTAAGAACGGTTTTGGTATTGGTGGTGGATTTGCTTATTTTTTACAAGCATTGCCACAGGACCCTGATGTTAAGGAATATAGCAATCAACCCGAAATACGTCCCGAGTTTGAACTTTCTTACGTTCATAACTTATCAGATAAAATTTCCATCAATCACCGTCATTGGACAGAGTTGAGGTATTTTAAAATTGAAGATGAAAACTATGCATTTGGCAATTATCGTTTTCGGTATAAATTGGAATTGCAGTACAAACCCAATAAAACTATTACAATTAAAGTTTTTGATGAAATTTTTATAAATGCTGGTAATAACATAAGCAATAATGTGTTTGATCAGAACCGAATTGGAGCTAGCATTCAATACATGCCTTTTAAAAACTTCGGATTTGAATTGGGTTACATCAATTGGTATCAGCAGCGACCAACTGGTGTGGACTTTTATGATCGAAACATTGTCCGGTTCACCATTCATCAAATTATTGATTTAAGTACACCTAAAAAAGCATAACATGTCAAATATTTTCAACGTCCTCACCATTCCATTTTTGCTTGCCATGTTTCTCGCCATAACAATGGGTGCAAGTGGAACCGCACCTGCGTTTTCAGCGGCTTATGGCGCCAACGTGCTTAAGAAATCCATAATTCCCGGGTTATTCGGAATTATGGTATTAGCTGGTGCTTTACTATTTGGAAAAGAAGTTTCATTGACTCTTGGCGACAACTTATTGGACAGTTCATTTTTTACACCTTTGACCACTTCCATTATATTATTGTCAATAGGCTTATCTATTCTATTGGCAACCTTATTGGGCGTACCACAATCCACGAGTCAATCCACGGTATTGGCGATCTGTGGTGCAGCCAGTGCATTGGGAAGTTTTAATTCGCATACCTTGTTTTTTGAAATTATCCCAATTTGGGTTGTACTTCCTTTAATTTCATTTATTATTGTGTTTGTCCTGTCGAAATATTTGTTGCCGTTTTTTAAAAACTCTTTTTTTCAGACCACTTCAGTAGCCTTTGTAAACCATAAAGTATTTAAAGTTCTCCTGATTTTATCATCACTATACGTTGCTTTTTCTATTGGTGCCAATAACGTAGCGAATGCTGCAGCGCCCATTGCGGCCTTAACTGCCAATGAAATTGGTCATGATTCCATCGGTAATTTTCTTCCGATCATTATTCTGTCTGTGTTGATTGTAGCACCATGTTTTGCTATTGGAAGCTCTTTATTCGGACATAAAGTGACCAAACCCAATGGGAAAGATATCATAGAAGTCAACCCCATGAACGCCACGATTATCGCATTCATCGTTGCAAGTTTATTGATTTTTGCTTCGGTTGTAAAAGGAATTCCAACTTCCTTGGTACAATTGAATGCCGCTGGATTTATCGCATTGAGCATCAGTAAAAAAGGATTTAAAGCAACTTTCAACAACAAAACAGTTAAGCGCTTTTTTACAGTTTGGGCAATTGCGCCGATTTTCGCCTTCGTCATGACATATTTGTTGATTTCTTATTTCGTTATTGACTAAAATGAAAAACCAAATTTCATCCCTCCCCAAGCTGCTGAACCCAAAGTCGTAATCTCTCTCGTAATCAAGCTTCTTGAAAATTCAATATAGAGCGTTCTTGTTTGAAGTATCAATCCATAATCGAGTTGGGCGGTGAAGCGTTCAATATCGCTATTTGAGATGGTGTATGGACTGCTCCGATTGAAAAATCCTCCTTGAAGTGTGGCATCATAGCCAATCAAACTGACTGTTGGTTGCGAATAGAAATACAGAGCAAATCCTTTTTTAGAGTTTGTGAAAGGAGAATTAATGATTCCCAAAGTCGTATTGAAACCAGCAGATAGATTTGTGAACAACGTTCCCAACTGTATACTTGAAGTGGCCTGCAACGACAGCCAATCGTTATAATTCCATAGTTGTTTTTCATAACTCAATTTATAATTGAACACAACATCATTCTTTATTTGATTGTGCCAACCCAAAGGCTCTTTATTGCCAGTCGCCTTATGGATGCCCATTTGCATTTCCTTACCAAATGCACCAGGACCAATCAGTCCCAGACTCAGCGTACTTGTCAATCTCGATTTTTGGATGTTATCAGTTGCTACTGCAAAACTCTTCAGCATGATGGCTGCTGCAAAAGGTCGGTCGCCCAGTTGGATTTCTGGACGTTCATAATGATTGGGTGTAAAACCGATGTGCTCAATCGCAAGACCGTATTTGAGTTTGCTGTCCTTTGGAATTACAAACAAATAATTGAGTGGATTCCTTTCTAAAAATGGCAAAACCAACTCAAAATTATAACCTTGGGTATAGTTTTCATCGGTAGCAGCGAAATAGTCATTCTCATAATTGAACCGAAAATAGGTATCATTTTGAATGTTCCGGAAAGATGCGAGATGGTCTATTTTTTGCGAAAACAGAAGTGACGGCAGTAATACGAATAAAATTATTGATTTTAGCACACTTCATTTACGAAAAAAGAAATTGCATGGTTTTAACTGTAAATTGAAGAGTGATAAGCATCACTGTTGATAGCCTTAAGATTGCTTCATACCCTCTAATTTTTGACTGACGATTCAAAATATTTCCAAAGAAAAACTATTGCCAATTCAATTTCTTTATCTTACATTTAGTTTATGACAGATGAAGCGTTAGAAAAAGAGAATGCAGACATCGCCAAAGCCTACAAAAAGCTACTCAAAGTAAGTTACCAAACCCTTACTATAGAAGATAAAAAACT
>JBGTDZ010000182.1:0-11181 GCA_041748055.1 Aquaticitalea sp. | reverse complement strand
GTTGGTTTTAATGATAATGATGTGGACATCCATCAACCCATAAAAAAAGGAATGGTGTGGAATATGACTTATGATACCGAAGCCGAAGCTGTAAATGAGTCGCCCATTTCAAGACAAGACATGTGGGAACGACTGACTTGGTTTTTAAAAGAAATATTACCCGTTGCAGAAGAACACGGCGTGCGAATGGTCGCCCATCCAGATGACCCACCAATCCCCGAAATGCGAAAATCTGCCAGGTTATTCCATAGTATTACAGAATATGAAAAGCTGCTGGAAATTTCAAATAGCACTAGCAATGGTTTTGAATTTTGCATGGGTACACTTCAAGAAATGAAAGAAGGGAATGTCCTTGAAACTTTGGACAAACACTCAAAAGCCGGAAATATTGGGTACATCCATTTTAGAAATGTGAAAGGTAAAGTTCCCAATTACAGGGAAGTTTTTGTAGACGAAGGCGACTTGAATATGGCCGAAGCAGTCCGTATACTAAAAAAAAACAATTACAATGGCATTTTAATTCCAGACCACAGCCCTGCCATGAGTTGCGATGCGCCTTGGCATGCAAGTATGGCTTATGCCTTGGGATATATGAAAGCTTTGATTGATACGGTATGAGCCAAAAATGCACCATAAATGATGAAGGAAACATCAATGGAATGAAAACAATTTTCATGGAAAATGAGTTTCTGAAAATTGGAGTTTTGGCCGGTCGTGGCAGCGATATTTTTCAGTTTGAATACAAACCTGTGGGAATCGATTTGATGTTGCGATTGGATAAAGACATCATTAATCCCAATCAAGTTTTTTCACAAATCCGAAATACGGGTACTCAATTTGAAGATTACTATTATGGTGGTTGGCAAGAGATTCTACCAAACAGTGCACCTATCAATTACCGTGGTGCAGAATTGGGACAACATGGTGAAGTGTCCTTGATTCCTTGGGATTATGAGATTTTGAAAACATCAGAAGATGAAGTGAGCATCAAACTTTGGACACGACCATTACGATTTCCTATTCTTATTGAAAAAACCATGACATTAAAAAAAGGAAGTGCAAAATTCTATATCGATGAAACGTTGACCAATGAATCTGAAACATCATTACACCTCATGTGGGGACATCATATTGCTTTTGGTTTGCCTTTTTTATCAGAAGGCGCAACCATTGAAACTAGCGCAACAAAGTTTATGGCTGAAGAAGCAATGCCAGAAAAGCGATTTTTCAAGCCAGGTGAAATTCAGGATTGGCCTCATGTAAAAAACATCAAGAATGAGTTTATAGATGCTAGAACCATCTTGAAATCGGATGCAGATACATTTAGTGATTTGGCATATTTAAGTGACTTTAGGGGAGATGCATTTTACTCCATAAAAACAGATGTTATGTCTTTTTCCATCCATTGGGATAAATCAATTTTTAATTCGCTTTGGTATTGGCAAGAGCGTTTTGCAACACAAGATGCGCCTTGGTGGGGAAAGACTTATGCCGTGGCATTTGAACCTTGGAGTTCAAAATGGGTCGCAAATCCCGACTTGGAACTGATGGAATCTGAATGGCTAAAATTGGAACCGCGTCAAGTAATCAAAACATCATTTATCACAAATTGTTCACATTGAGTTATGAAAACAGCTACCCCCATTTTTGACATTCAACCAGAGCATGGAGAAGGCCCAATTTGGTGTCCAATTGAGAAAAAATTTTACTGTGTGGATTTGCTGAAAGGTTCCTATTATAAAGTAGATTGGAAAACGGGGAAATCGGAAGAATACAATGTGGGTCAGGAATTGGGGGTTATGGCACTGTGTGATGAAGGAAGAATTGTGACAGGAGTGAGAGACGGTTTCGGATTTTTTGACGAGAGCACAAAACAACTAGAATTGATTAATAATTCACCCGAAAAAAATATTAAGGAAAGACGCATGAATGATGGTGCCATCGACCCAGAAGGTCGTTTTTTTGCTGGTACTATGGAATATGATGGTGCCAACCCTACTGGCAAACTCTATTGTTTACACCAAGACACCAGTTGGATGTGTTTAGAAGAAAATATTTATATCACGAATGGCATGGGCTGGAGTCCTGATAAGAAAACGTATTACATGATTGACACATTTAGGAATGTAATGTTTGCCTATGACTATGAGATTGAAACTGGTAACATTTCACGTAGACGCTCTCATATTCAATGGCAAAAAGATGAATATCCCGACGGCATGTGTATAGACACTGAAGGAGGATTTTGGGTCGCCATGTGGCTTGGCAGCAAAGTAAGTCATTTCGATGCGGCTGGAAATTGGATAGAAGATATTCATGTTCCTGTTTTGCATACCACAAGCTGTTGTTTTGCAGGAAACGATTTAAAAACCCTGATAATAACGACCTCACACCTCAATCTCAATAAAAAAGAAAAGGCAGAAAATCCGTTGGCAGGACGATGTTTTGCTTTTGAAACAAATACCATAGGGCAAATAGAACCAAGATTTGAAGTTTAGAAATGAAAAATATAATAATTACAGGAGCAGCAAAGGGAATCGGTAAAGCATGTGTCGAATATTTTTTGGAAAATGGAGATACCGTTATCGCTTTAGATGTTGATGAAAGTTCTTTAAATAAATTAAATTTAAAAAATCAACGCTTGCATATTTTTGCATGTGATGTTTCTAAAGAAGAAAGCGTTAAACAATCGATTCAAGAAGTGATAGGCAACGTTGGAGATATAGACGTATTGATCAATAATGCTGGCATTCAGAGATATTCAACTATTACTGAAACCACCGAACAAGAATGGGATTTGGTGATGAACGTCAATCTTAAAAGCGCCTTTTTATGTGCAAAATACGCGATTCCATCGATGCAGAAAAAAGGAAAAGGTGTGGTCATTAATGTCTCTAGCGTTCAAGCGTTTATCACGCAACAAAAAGTAGCACCTTACACCACTTCAAAAACTGCTATGCTAGGATTAACACGTAGCATTGCAGTGGACTATGCACCAAACATTAGATGTGTAGCCGTTTGTCCAGGAACTGTGGACACGCCTATGCTTCGCGACGCGATTAAAGAAAGTGAACACCCAGAAAAAGTATACCAAGAATGCATAGACATGCATTTGACCAAACGTATTTGCCCTCCCGAAGAAGTAGCAGCGCTTATCGGATTTTTAGCGAGTGATAACGCAGGTTCCATAACTGGACAATCGTTTAGGATTGATGGCGGACTGGGGATCCATATAGGAGGAAATTAGAATTAAAATGAGTGTTGTCCGATTAAAATTGATGCGACCCAGCAAAATGTCAATTTTTAAAAAAGCTTGATCTTCGAAAAGTTGCTTCATCTAAACAATTCAACCTGATATTAAACTATAAAAGTTCTATTTTAAACCGTTACAGAATGAGTCTTTTTTCTTTGTTCTTTGCTCTTTTTTCTCTGTTCTTTTTTCATTGTCCTAGCAGCGTAGCGGTCTCGATTCTATTCTACGTATTCAAAGTCAAAAATCCACCATCAATAGGAAAATAACTCCCAGTGATAAAAGCGGCTTCATCAGAACAGAGATAGGCGATTAAACTGGCGATTTCTGCAGGCTTGCCCATACGACCAATAGGTTGTGTCTTTGACAATTTTTCGAACATTTCGGATTCTTGTCCTGGGTAATTTTGTGTTAAGTAATTATCCACAAAAGGCGTATGCACGCGACCCGGTCCGACGGCATTACATCGAATTTTATCATTGATGTAATCCTTGGCTATGGAAAAGGTCAAGGAATAAATAGCACCTTTGGTCATTGTATATGCAAATCGATCTGCAAGTCCCACTAACGAAGCTACTGAAGCCATATTCACAATGGCACCTCCACCAGATTTTTTCATCAACGGAATAGCAAAATGTAAACAACTGTAAACACTTTTGATATTTACATTGTATAATCTATCCATGTCTTCGGGTGTCGTAGTTTCGACATTTCCGATATGAGCAATTCCTGCATTATTCACCAAAATATCAATGCTGCCAGATGCTTGAAAAATACTCTGAAAGATTGTTCCAACTTTTGCATGATCTGTCAAATCGCAGTAATGAAAAAAGGCTTTTCTCTTCTGACTTATTATTCCATCAGCTACATTTTGGCCAGCTTTCTTATCAATCTCCAAAATATGAACAATCGCTCCTTGCTTTGCTAGAATCTGGCTTACACTTTCCCCGATCCCTTTTCCGCCTCCCGTAATAACGGCTACCTTTCCTGTTAAATCTATCATATCAAATAAATTTTTGTTTCTGAGTTCCTAGTTGATCGATGGACAAAATAACTTCATCACCTCTCTTTAAGTAAATTGGAGGCTTAAACCCTAATCCCACACCGGGAGGCGTTCCTGTCGAAATTAAATCACCAGCTTCCAATTGCATAAACTGCGTCAAATAATAAACAATAAAGTCAGGTTTAAAGACCATAAATTTTGTATTTCCGTCTTGCATTGTTTTTCCATTTACAGAAAGACGCATTCCTAAGTTTAAAACATCATCAATATCTTCTTTTAATACCAAATAAGGTCCAACAGGGCTGAATCCAGGGCAAGATTTTCCCTTAACCCATTGACCTCCTCTTTCTATTTGAAATTCACGCTCTGACACATCATGAACCAAAGTATATCCTGCAATTTGAGCTTCACCTTCAGCTTCATTTTTTAGCTGATAACAATCTTTATTAATGACGATTCCCAACTCTACTTCCCAATCGGTTTTGGTGCTTTTTGGTGGAATCGCAACGTCATCATTGGGACCAGACAGGGTGTTGGTAGCTTTCATAAAAAGAATAGGTTCCTCGGGTATTGGCATTCCAGCTTCGGCAGCATGATCGGAATAGTTCAAACCAATGCACATAATCATTCCGGGTCTTGCAATTGGGCTTCCAATACGAATAAGACTTTCTACTTCTGGTAGGGTTTCGCCTATCTCATTATACAGCTTTTTTAATTTTGAAATGCCATTATCTTGAAAGAATTCATGGTTCCAATCTTGAAAATGACCTGAACAATCCAGGCGTTTGCCATTGATTTCTATTCCAGGTTTTTCAAATCCCTTCTTTCCGAATCTTATTAGTCTCATAGGTATTAATTGGTTTTATTTTCAATGGATAAATTTAGAACGCATGCGGGTCATATTTATAAATTGCATCTGCCGTACTTAATTTAAAAGTGTCGGTTCTAAATGGCATGAGTGGTAAATTTTCAGAATTCACCAAATCTAAAGGACCTGGATTGTCTGACCATGCATAACGTACATACTTTGGATTTTTTATTTTATCGGAATAAACTGCCACTTGATTTTCTGAAATTAAATGTGCTTTTGCCCATTCAAATTTTCCGTCTTCCCCTGCAATTGCAAATCCTCGTAAATAGCCATATTTATCAAGGCTTTTCATTTTGCTTCCAAAAGAATTTATAGTTATAATAATCTTATTGTCTTTTATAATATGGCTTTCGTAAGAAGGACTTCGCAGTAATTTGCCATTGTAGCTATCATGCATTGCCAAAAGTGCCAATCGTTTTCCAACTTCCAATTTATTTATAGGATGGATATTATTGGCTTCTCCAATATCGATGGTTGTAATAACATCCACGTTTTTCATTTTTGCAGCATTGGTCTGACTTTCGCGCATTTCAGCCCATTTACTATCGCTGGGCATTGTGACTTCTTGTAAATAATTGGCCAATTGTACTATGTAAAATGGCATTGTAGGATTGTTCCACTTATTTCGCCAGTCTGTAATCATTGCCTTTAATAATTGCTCGTATTCCACTGCCCTATTCTCATTGGCTTCCCCTTGATACCAAATAACACCTTTTATTGGCAGGCTTTGCAAAGGCGCAATTCCTCCATTGTAAAGAAGTGTTGGATAAGAAAAAACGCTGCCATTAACAACCTTAGGAACAGGGAATGTAGAAGTATCTATGGCTGTCCCTTTTTTATATTTCCAAAGACCATTTCTAATCGGACCGCCCCAGAATGCATTCGTATACATACCACCTTTACCTCCAATATCAAAAACTCGAATAGCAATCGTATTTCCTTTTTCTTTTAAAATTTCCTTCGGAACCACGTAATTCCTAAAATTGCTCATTCCAAAGGTTTCCCCTACTTTGTGGCCATTGACCCAAGTGATATCATAATCGTCAATTTGAGTCAAGGGGATGTTAAAATCTTGATCCAATTGATCCTTTGGCACGTCAAAAGTCCGTCGAAACCAAAAACTTCCATCATGATTTGGATATCCAAAATCCTCCCAGAATGCAGGTATCGTTGTTGTTTCCCAGTCAGAATCATCATAGTCATTCGCATACCATTTTTCATCCAATCCGATACCTTTCATATAATAAGCGGTATCCCAAGTTTTTCTATAATCTTCAAATTCTTTATTGATAGTGACAAAATCCTTGTTCGTGGAAGTAATATCTTTTGTTATTTCATCAAACTGTGGAAATTGCTTTATGGCGTCCATACTCATCCAAGTTTCTATCGTCGTGGCTCCCAAATTACTACTCACCAAACCAATTGGAATGTCCTGGTTTTCGACCAAATACCGGCCAAAAAACCAAGCGACAGCACTAAAATTTTGAGCGTTCTCAATGGTCCCGTCCAACCAATACATTTCGCTAACATCGTTCTGTGGCAAATAGTCCAAACCAATGCCCACTGCACCCAAGCGTAATTTGGGATAAGACATTTTCGAACTATCTTGTTCTTTATAGTCAATCATTTGAAGCGTATATTGCATGTTAGATTGACCTGCACAGAGCCACAAATCACCTATAAGTACGTTCTCGAGTTTTTTGGTTTCCTTTCCCTTGAATGTTAATGTATAAGGACCCCCATAGGTCAATGGATCAATCATAACTTCAAAATTTCCATTTGCATCTGAGGTCACTTTATGGGACTGATCTTTTATGGTCACCTCGATAATTTCATTAGGTTGCGCACTACCTTTTATTGGAATCGTCTTATCCCGTGGCAAAACCATATTTGATGCATACATTTTTGGCAATTGTATTTGGGAAAAAGTTAGGTCAGGCAAAATAATGGCCAATAGGAAAATCATGGTTGAAATTAATTTCATTTGGTATATTATTACTTCAAAAGTTCAACATTTAATTTAAAGAGCATCAAATAGTTAAAATCAAGGTTGATTCACTTATAATTATATATTTTTAAGGCATAATATATGAATAATTTTCATATGTCCGTACATATGAATCTATTATAGTTTTTCAATCTATTATCTTGCGTTACAACTGCTCATCATCAAACTTTTTTCTATGAGAATTTCTCAATCTTATTGCATCTTAATATTATCTTTTTTAGTCTTGAGTGGCTGTCAAAAAGAAGTAGAAGAATCGATTTTGATTGATCCACAGGATATGCATAATGCACTTGATAAAGTTGTGGACATCATGGTCGAAGATATATTTTCTCCTCCTGTCGCCAGTAGAATCATGGTATATCCTAACATTGCAGCCTATGAGATCATTGCTCAAAAAAACAAAAATTATGCTTCGTTGAGTGGACAATTAAAGGAACTAAAACCAATTCCGGAAGTGACATCTCCTCTTGTAAATTATAGACTATCTGCTCTGATAGCGCATATTGAGGTCAGCAAAACACTTGTGTTTTCGAAAGATATTTTAGAAAGATATAGTGATAGTCTATATAGCATTTGGTCATCTGAAAATGAAGCAGAATTTTTAGCCTCGCAAGAATATGCGTTACTTGTCTCTGCTCACATTAATGAATGGAAGAGCCACGATGGATATAAGGAAATTCGCAGAATGCTAAAATTCGTAGTTAACATCAATAATCCCTCACGTTGGCAGAAAACACCTCCTTCCTTCATAGAAGCTATTGAGCCTCACTGGAACAAGATGCGTCCATTTGTGTTAGACTCTGCTTCACAATTTAAACCCATTCCGCCACCAGTTTTCTCCATGGATGAAAATTCAGTGTTTTATAAACAGGTGAAAGAAGTTTATGAAATTAGTAATGAAATTACCAAGTCAGGTGACAACTCGGAAGAACTTAAAGCCACACAGTTTTGGGACTGCAACCCTTTTGTGACGGTTTCTCGTGGGCATTTAATGTTTTCTGTAAAAAAAATAAGTCCTGGTGCACACTGGATGGGCATTTGTAAAATTGCATCTCAAAAAACCAATGCTGATTTTGATAAAACTGTGTATGCTTACACCAAAACATCGATTGCCATTGCTGACGCTTTTATAAGTTGTTGGGATGAAAAATACCGTTCTAATTTAATTAGGCCAGTCACAGTGATCAATCAACATATTGATGAAAATTGGGTGCCGATTTTACAAACACCTCCATTTCCTGAATACAGTAGCGGACATTCTGTTGTTTCGGGAGCTTCCTCGGTGGTATTGACTTCCATATTTGGAGAAGACTTTAAATTTGAAGACACTACAGAATTAAGATTTGGACTTCCCATTAGAAATTTTAAATCATTTGAGGCCGCTGCCGAGGAAGCCGCAATGAGCAGAATCTACGGAGGCATACATTACCGTGCAGCCGTCGAGGAAGGAATTAAACAAGGTCGTGAATTAGGAGGTTTTGTTTCAAACAAACTTCACATGGTAAAAGAATAAATTTTCGTTTTATATGTACATACATAGAATATCTACTTCCAATCAGATTGAGTTTTACTTCCCCTAAGAAGAAGCAATGGGATCTCGGATTATAAAATCAAAACAATCAAGTCTTTTTCATATCTTTAAAAATTAATAGTATGTAGGTACATATAAATATTTATAAAATGATATTATTTCGATATTGCAAGTTTATATTGCTGATAGTAATAGTACAAAGTTCGTTTTTGACCCAGGCACAGGAAAATCCATATTTTAAAATTAAGGTAATTGATGCGGAAACTAAAAGAGGAGTTCCCATGGTTGGCCTTGTTCCATTAACGCAAGCAAGATATTATACCGATAGCAACGGTCTGATTGCTTTCAATGAGCCTGGGCTAATGGATAAAGTGGTGTATTTTGAAGTGATGAGCGAGGGCTATGAATATCCGCAAAATTTAGAAGACAAGCGCGCCGTGAACTTGTTAACCAAAGCTGGAGACAGTGCAGTAATAGAAATGCGACGTACAAATGTGGCAGAACGATTGTATAGAAGCACTGGTGTGGGAATTTATCGCGATAGTGAGTTGCTAGGCGAAACCTCGCCTATCGATCATCCAATTATAAATGCTGATGTGATAGGTCAGGATTCGAATTTGACTGCCTTATATAAAAATCAAATATTTTGGATTTGGGGTGACACCTTTTTACCACCTACTTATAAAGGTAGCTTTTCAGTAAATGCTGCGACAAGTTTACTGCCCGAAAATGATGGATTGGATCCTAATAAAGGAGTGAATTATAAATATTTTGTAGATGAAAAAGGTCAAAGTCGACCTATGATACATTTAAAAAGTCCCGGTTACGTTTGGTTTGATTGGATAATGAATTTCAAAGATGAAAATGGTAAGGAACAATTGGTCGCGAAATATGCCAATGTCAATTACTATTTTGGAAATTATGAGCGCGGTATTGCTCTATTTAATGATGAAACGCAAATTTTTGAAGATTATAAGTCAGTACCAGAATGGTTGCCCGAAGGCCACACGTGTCATCATCCTTTTATTGGAAGGAAGGGTGGAAAAGATTTGATGTATTTAACCACCAATTTCAGTTATATGCGAGTTCCTCCAAAATTGGAATCTGTGGCAAATCCAGTAGCATATGAGGCGTTTACTTGTCTAAAACAAGGAACAAAATTTGATGCCAATAATCCACAATTAGACAGAGATAAGGATGGAAAATTGATTTATGCGTGGAAACCAGATACAGACCCTGTTAATTACGACCAACAGGTGCAATTGATTAAAGATGGTCTTATCCAGCCCGAGGAAGCGTGGATTCAGCTTACAGATATAAACACTGGAGAACGCTTGCCAAATGTTGGACGAGGTTCCGTCTATTGGAATAATTACCGAAAAAAATGGATTCTAATTACCGGCGCAATGGATACCTGGTTCTCTGAGGGCGACACTCCAATTGGTCCTTGGGTGTATGCGAGAAAAGTGGCAGAACATAAAAGCTTTCTATACAATCCAACACAACAGCCGATATTTGATCAGAACAATGGAGAGGACATTTTTTTTGAAGGCACATTTACAAAATTTTTGAGTGCAGAAGAACGTGTACCACGATACGATTACAATCAAATCACCTATAAATTATCATTAAGCAATAAAGATGTGTTCTTGCCAGAAGCTATCTATAGTACTAATGATGGTTATGGTTTTTTAAATGATATAGACACCAGCTCTATTAAAGACATTGGATTTTTTGCCTTACCTGCCGACAGAAAAGTTGATGGTATGATACCAATATATCAAAACAAAAAAGGACAATTGTCAACACAAGGGAAACAGCCCCTGTTCTTCGGATTTCCTATAGAAATGGATACAAGTCTTAAATTTTCAGGTACATGGGAAGTCCAAATAATCTTTGCTCCTTTTGAAAATTCTTTCAACGTTGAACTCAAAAAGGAGAATGGAAAATTTGTTGCATCCACAAATAAAGAAAAGTTTAAAATTACTAATCCGAGGGTTGAGAATGAGAAATTGTATCTTACATTGAAACATCCAGAGGGAACTTATGAATTACAGGCCACAGCATTAAACGGAATTCTGTATGGAACTTGGATAAAAGATAAGCATAGTGGTACTTGGACCGCCAATACGCTCATCAAAAAATGGTGGGGTCAATACACCAATGCTCTAGTAGATTTATTTGAATTTAAAAATAAAACCAACAATGGTTTCTATTATAGTACAGATTCAAAGCCTAGATCAGGATATGTGAAATCCGATGTACCAATGTGCAAAGTATGGAAGAATCCGAGTACTCAATTATTAGTGGATTTTGAAACGAGAGTTGTTAAAACATATTAATTGAGATTTTTTAAATATAAAAAACTACAACTGTACTATTATATTTGGACGATAGCATACAATAAAAGACATCACAAAATTAAATAGTATTGAAGATTAATTTTTTCTGACATACAAAAGATGGAATAAAAAAGGCTGGAATTTTCTAGCCTTTTTTCATTCTTTGAATTCATGGT
>JBGTDZ010000181.1:0-2257 GCA_041748055.1 Aquaticitalea sp. | reverse complement strand
ATTGTTCGTACATCCCATGCTATTTCATCAGGGAATAACAATATCACACTACTTGGTTTAGAAGTGGACTCAAATACAGTGTCCATAGAAAACACAGATCCATTGGATGGACAAAGCTTACGGATTACCGACTATCTCATTCTCAACGGAACATTAGATCTTGTTGGTGAGTCACAGTTGCTTCAGGATACGAACAGCCTTGTTGATTATACTGGCATTGGCAATTTGCAACGCGACCAACAAGGTACTTCAAATTTATATAATTATAATTATTGGAGTTCACCTGTAAGTAGCAATGGGTTTACTTTTACTGTGGGAGGGGTCTTAAAAGATGGGACGACGCCAACGAATCCTCAACCCATTACATGGATTGGAACTCATAACGCCACAGGAAGCACCAATCCAATTTCTTTAAGCAATCGCTGGATATACACCTATGAAGACACTGCTGGAGCCGATTATTTTGATTGGGTATACAAAGGACAAAACAACGCTATCAATGTTGGCCTTGGTTTTACAATGAAAGGCAGTGGTGTTGGCAATCCGGTGACTGACCTTCAAAATTATGTGTTTGTCGGAAAACCCAACAATGGAGATGTCGTAATACCCATAGTACCATCCTATCAAGCTCTGGTCGGAAATCCTTATCCATCAGCGATAGATGCCAATCAATTTATCATGGACAATTCGAATTCCATTACCGGACCACTATACTTCTGGGAACATTCACCAACAAACAATTCTCATGTACTATCTGAATACGAAGGTGGATATGCGACCTATAGCTTATCTGGTGGCTTAGCTGCTGTAACTGCGCCTTCAGAAATTGAAGGTTTGGGTAGCACGAATAAAATCCCTGGTCAATTCGTGCCCATAGCTCAAGGGTTTTATGTAACCTCGAGTGCCATTGGCGGTGATGTCATATTTAATAATGGCCAGAGAATCTTTGTTAAGGAATCAACTGCGAATTCAGTATTTCTGCGGTCAAATCAACAAGCGACCAATCCACCCAATAGCAGTGCTACTCAAATTCAAAGAGTTCGTTTAGATGTGAGGTTTCCAGATAATGCGATACGTCCCTTACTTTTGGCATTTACACCTAATAACATTGCTACAGATGGTATTGATTTTGGATACGATGCAGAAAATACTGAAGATTTCCCGAACGATGCCTCTTTTATGATTGAGGATCGAAAATTCGTTATCCAAGGAGTTGGACAATTTGATACTTCCAAAAAATATCCTTTGGGACTTTTTTTATCCGATTCAGGAACTGTTGAAATAGAGCTCACTGCACTCGAAAATTTTGATTCGGACATCGATGTGTATATATATGATGCCCTTTACAACGTGTCAACTCTCATAAACAGCCAAAATTTATCCACTCCTTTGAACGCCGAAGCATATACCTCCAGGTTTTTTGTCACCTTTGAGCCAACTGCCACACTTTCCAATTCAAACCCAATATTGGAAACTATTGTGGTAAACTATCTCGAAGCTACAGATGAAATTTATATCAGACTACCGCAAGACGTAAAGATTCAAAAGTTACATTTAATAAATATACTCGGACAAGGAGTACAGTCTTGGAATCAAGCCGCTTTGCAAGCAGTCAATAATGAGATAAGAATCCCAGTCAAAAATATTTCAGAAGGTGCCTATATCCTAAAAATAGAAACGACCCTGAATCGCAGTATCAATAAAAAAATATTGATTCGCTTTTAAATTCATTAAAAATTCTCCTAAGTTATTACCATAATCTCAATTATCATTTGTTTCATTGCAAGATTTCACAAAATTATTTCAGCGTTTTGGCTGATTATTTTACCTATCATCGAAAAAAGATAATTCTCCACAATTTTGGACTGATTTAATATGCAAGACATCGAAAAACAATTTTCTATTAACATTCCATTAAGACTTTATATCTACATTTATCATCTTAAAATTAAATAGATTATACCCTAATTATTAACTATAGCCCAAGGACCGCTTTCCTCAGGAAAATAGGAAATCTTGCGTAAAAATGTGGGGTAAATAAGATGGCGGCGCAAGAGACAGTGCTATCTAAATTTAAGTTTGAGACCCCATATTCTACCTATATGCTAAAACACACTTGTTTGAAGATGTAATGCTTCGTGCTATGGCATTTGCTATTAATTCACCCTAATTAACTTCATATGAAAAGATTACTACTCTTCGTTGCGCTTGTTTATTGTTTTGGCATTTCGTTTTCGCAAACAATAACCTTGGCTCA
>JBGTDZ010000180.1:0-9207 GCA_041748055.1 Aquaticitalea sp. | reverse complement strand
AGAATTTCTATTTGCAATTAAAGACAACGGCATTGGCATTGAAAAAGAATATAACGAGAGAATATTTGTACTTTTCCAGCGTCTACATACAAGAGATGAATATGAAGGCACAGGAATAGGATTGTCACTATGCAAAAAAATTATTGAGTTGCATGGAGGAAAATTATGGGTTGAATCTGAATTAGGAAAAGGAAGCACGTTTTATTTCACGATACCAAAAATTTAAAACAAACATATTATGAGAAAAAAACTAGACTGCATTTTATTGGTTGATGATGACCCGGATGATAACTTTTACCATCAAATCATTATCAATGAAATGAACATTGTCAACACTATCGAAATCGCAAGAAACGGCATCGAAGCATTGGCGTATCTCAAAAAGGAAGATCAAAAGCCACCTGATATCATATTTTTAGATCTCAACATGCCTAAAATGAATGGATGGGAATTTTTGGAACAATATAAAGACTTGGACAAATCCCAAAAACCAAAAGTGCTGATTATAATTTTAACAACATCAGCGAATCCCGCACATATGGAAAGGGCCAAGGAAATACAAGATGTCGCGGGTTTTGAAACAAAACCATTAACCAAAGATATGCTCTCAGAAATTTTAAGAAAGCATTTTCAGGATTACCTATAAACACATTGTACTGCATATTTCAACGACCGCCTTTTATGAGCAGTTACAGGATTGAAAGTGAGGATGAATTCCTTTATTTCGCCCAACTAAGTTCAAGTCCGGCGAGCTAAATTCTCATTATGAGTTCCTCCTTTTGTATGAGTAGAGATGTAATCATTGCTAATCATTTTATAGGTCATAATCACTTCTAGTTAATAAAATTACGGATAAGGACGAATTCAAAAATATTGAAAGTGGACTGATTTCAATTAATTTGTAGTAGCGTCGCGTTTGGTATGATTATAGATATGCCAACACTTCGCAAACTTAAACGTTTTAAAATATTTAAGTATTCATCAAAGTTTACAGGTAAAAAAATGTGCAATATGATCAGTGAAGCAATTATATGTATCACTATCGGAAAAGCCAAATTAAATTCAAAATAATAGATTATCTTAGTAGCATACTAACCACATATGAAGATTTTTGTAAAATTTGATTTTACCCAGACTTGCAATAAAGTCATCGAGGAAAAACTTGAAGCGTTCGATATAAAACATCGTATGTTATGTTTTGGAGAAATTGAGTTTTTACAAGAGGTGCCAAAGGATACGCTATCTGCATTTAACGATAGTCTTAAGGAATATGGAATTGAGATTATTGAAAATCAAAAAATCATCCTGGTTCAAAAAATAAAGGATGCTATTATAGACATGGTGTTTAATGAAGATAATACCGTAAATCTGAAAAGTTCTGCTTATTTGTCGGAGAAATTGGGCTATAGCTATGGTCATCTTTCAAACTTGTTTTCTGAAGTAACTTATACTTCAATAGAGAACTTTATCATTCTACAAAAAATTGAATACACAAAATCCTTGATTACCAAGACCAAGTTATCCCTAACCGAAATAGCAGCAATGTTGAACTACTCGAGTGTTGCACATTTAAGCACACAATTCAAAAACACCACGGGAATTACCCCTACAGCATTTCAGCGAATCATTGGCAAGCGCAGAGAATTGGCCAATAATTTAAACAACAAAGCATAGACCATGGACGAAGATTGCACCTACGTTGTATTGGCCGAAGATGATGAAGATGATCGATTGTTCTTCACTGAAGCGTTTGATGAATTAAAAATCAAAACCAAAGTTGCTACTTATGAGGATGGTGTTGCCCTGATGGATGCTTTAAAACATCCAGACTCTCCAATCCCAAATATTCTATTTCTGGATTTAAACATGCCAAAAAAATCGGGACTGGAGTGTTTAAAGGAGATTAAAAACAATGTTAAGTTTAAGGATATGGCAATTGCCATCTATTCCACATCGGCATCCGAAGAAGATATAGAAGACACCTTTATCAATGGGGCCAATATTTATATTAAGAAACCAAACGTGTTTAACGATCTAAAAAAGGTTCTATCGGAGGTGGTTACAATTAACTGGCAATATCATACAAATAGTTTAAATCGGGATAATTTTTTATTGCGTCTCTAAGCCATAATTACATTCAAATCGATTTATAATTCTGAACGATTTTTAAAAAAGCCCCTTCGGGTCTAGTTTTTTTCTGATAACATCTTTATAATATAAGTCGTATCATTAAACGCTCATGTCCTAGTCATTTCATGGGAAAGCTATAATCATCCCAAAAAATATTGTAAGAGTTAATCGCCGCCTCATTTCGATATTTGTGCTATATTAAATTAGGCTATATGAAACGGTTAAATCGATATTTGGCGTTATACTTAAAAAGGAAATCCCGGGGTTTTAAGGAGTTTCGTAAGAGTTATCTTAAAAGTGATTTCACGCAAAAAGAAATAATAAATTTCGAAGAATTTTTAAGACTGTAGACAGTCAGTATCACTTTCCGCAATGCAATGTTATATGAATCAAATATGAAACTCTTTTTTTTATAAGATTTCAGTTATTTTGGTGATAGCCGAGGCGTTATCCTAGTTCTTCTATTCCTTTAAATTACAACTGCACCTACTACTTTTCTTCGCCATATTATTGTGTTAATAGGTGAAGTCAAAAAAATTCAAAACTCCTTCCCAAAAAAGGAAATAAGCTCCAAATACACATTCCAAGATTTCCCAATTTCAATTTGTATAAACTTCAATTTATTGAGTAGGCATATTGAGCAGTCAATACCCATTGGCTTTTTCTTTAAGTGAATTTTGCAACAATCGTATAAAATTGTGTAACAACAATCAATGAGCTTATATATTTCTTTGTAATAATTTATAATCTATAAACCATTGCCATTATGCAAACCAATCTAACACAAGAGTTAAAACAATATGCGAAAGTTGCAAGGATATTTCCAAAATTCTCTAGCAATGGCACTAATGCACGAATCAGGACATTAGCGAATGACAATCTAGTTAAAATTTAATAATCTAAACAAAACCTGAAATCATGATCACAATTGAATCTAAATTAGCTGATATTAATTCTTTCTTTAATATCTTAAAAAATGAGCTCGGTGGTACTTTGACTTCGAATCCTACGGAAAATACCCTTCACCTTGATAGAACTATAGGTAGTGGTACTATTCGTTCCATTATTCTCGATGAAGGAATTTCGGTTCTTGAATTTAATTTGAATGTCAATCAGGATATTAAACTTGCTATAGACGCACTTCTTGGGACTTATGTAAATTTCATCTATTGCTCAAAAGGAAAATTATCGCACAGCTTTGGCAAGGAAGACACCGTCAACACGATTGAAACATTCCAAACCAGCATATTATCAAATATTGCTTCCAGCAGAAATACAATTTTAGTAGAAAAGGATGTTCAAATGATTGCAACAATTATTTCCATAAACACTAAATACGAAAGCAGTAACCAATCATATTGGAATAGCAATTTAAGGAATATGTTTATCGATCAAAAAACAGAAGACTATTTATATATAGGATCCTATAATCTTAAAATTGCTGAAAATATTAAACAATTACAAGCGATACAACAAGAAGGATTGGTAAGGGCATTGTTAACAAAAGGAATTGTAAATATTATTTTGGCGCTTGAAATAGAACAGCACAAATGGGATTTGGAAAATTCTAATTTAGCAATTACAACGCTTACCAAATCAGAACTCATGACCATTCAAGACATTTCAGAAAACATTGAAAATGCGCCTGATTTAGATTATAAAATTGATGAGTTAACTAAAATATATGGGCTGTCTGCCGCCAAACTTCAGGAAGGATTCAAATTGCAACATGGTTTGACCGTTTGTGATTACATCCGATACGTGAGATTGACCAAATCTGAAGAACTGATGTCCACTACCAATCTAAACATTTCAGAAATTGTTTACAGTCTTGGATTAACCAGTAGAAGCTATTTCTCCAAAATTTTCAAAGAAAGATTTGACTGCTCGCCAAGTGAGTATAAGAAAAATAAGTTAGCTGTTTCAGCCTAATATATACTAAGTAAGTACTTTCAAGGGATTTAAAGTATTTTTTTAAAAAAAGCTCTAATTTTAATTAGGGCTTTTTTGATTTTATCAAAAGCTATTGTCAATTGGAATTTAAAATGGTCTTGACAAGATTCTAATTGCAACCACCATTGACAACAGATTACGTCAATTGGGCGAAAAACCGAAAGGAAGTGGTAGCGTAACTGGAAAGTTGCACCGCGCTTGGATAGATATTAAAAGTTCCGTTGCAGGGAATGAAGATGAAGCGGTATTGGAAGAAGTGATACGAGGTGAAAAAGCGAGTGTGACGAATACCAAGATGTATTGCAAAAGCATACGCTTTCACCGCAAATCACCCAAGAGTTGCAATCGCAATTGGGCGATATCCAAAGCACTTTGAATAGAGTGAAACGTTTGGAAGATATTCAGTCCTAATTTTTAGAAATAAATTGATTTATAGTATCAGACCCTGCCTATCATTGGCAGGGTCTTTTGTATATGGATTGTTGTTTTCCAAAACCCACTGTTGTGAATTGGAAATTATGTTGACATCTCATTAAAACGCAGGAATCGACATTCCAATTTAAAATAATGGTGTTGTATGTGTAACATTTTAAAAAAAATGTATCAAAAGGAAAACCATAACATCAATTCATATGAAACCATCCATTATTTTAACTACCCTTGTTTTGCTCTTTGTTTCCTTGCAAACGCTTTCCCAACCGTCATTTAACGTAGAAGTTACCGGCAAAGGTGAGCCCGTGTTATTGTTTCCAGGTTTTGGATGCACAGGCGAGCTTTGGGAGGACACTATTGTTGAACTTTCTAAAACAAACGAATGCCATGTGTTTACCTTTGCAGGCTTTGGCGATGTTCCTCCTATTCCTTCACCATGGTTAGAGACCATCAAAAATGACATTCTAACCTATGTTAAAAGTAAACAACTAAATCAGGCCACCTTAATTGGTCATAGTTTAGGAGGCACATTGAGTCTATGGCTGGCATCTGAAGAGAGCGACTTGTTTAAAAAAGTGATTGCCGTTGATGCGCTTCCGTCCACAGCGGCCTTAATGATTCCAAATTATGATGGCACTCCCCTCCTTTTTGATAATCCTCAAAGCCAGATGATACTCCAAATGGATGCTACTGAATTTCACAATATGAATGCACAGCAAGTGGCGTTTATGTGCCAAAACAAAGAGAAGCAAGCGCTTATCAACTCTTGGTTAGACGAAGCTGACCGCCAAACCTACGTGAATGGTTTTGTGGAATTGCTTAATTTAGATTTACGCAAAGCAATAGGGAAAATCAAAATTCCCGTGGTGATCTTAGCGGCCACCAATCCAAGTTTGGAAGTGGTTCAAAAAACCTATAAAGATCAGTTTGAGCATTTGCCCTCCGCTACCATACATTATGCAGAAAATGCCTTTCATTTTGTGATGTATGACCAGCCGGAATGGTTTAAAAATCAGATTAGAAACGAATTTTAGAATCCTTGGAAAAAGACGCACAATTTAACCAATTATTTGACAGCCATTACTCCAAGGTGTTGCGGTTATGTAAAGGCTATTTTGGAGGTGATGATGACACAGCCTCGGATGCGGCACAGGAAGTTTTCATTAAGATCTGGGAACATCTTGATAGCTTCCGAAACGAATCGAGCATCACAACTTGGATCTATCGGATTTCAATCAACACGTGTCTGACGTATCTAAGGAAATCGTCGAAAACAGTCCATACTTTAGAGCGACTTCCTGAAATAGCTTTAGAAGACTATTCAGAAGAGAAAGAGGAACAGTTACGTAAAATGTATGAGTGCATCCAAAAACTGAATGCTCGTGATAAAATGATCATCCTGATGGTTTTGGAGGATGTAAAATACTTGGAAATCGCTGATGTCGTTGGTATGACTGAAGAAACCTTAAGGGTGAAAATTCACAGAATAAAGAAAAACTTAACTAAATGTGTACAATCATGACAGATTTTAAAAATTTACAAAGCATTTGGAATCAACAAGGAGATTCTAAAACTGCTGTCAATTCAGGAGATATTATCCAAAAATCAGAAGCCCATTTTAAAAAAATAAAAAGCAATCAACGATGGATCATTCTCATCCTTTCCATTACTTTAATTGTATTACTTATTTATTTTGGTTGGGTGCTGACTCATCAAATTGATACGCTTTTCCTCGGCCTAAGCCTTATGGTAGGCATGTTGTTTTTCCGCGTTGTACTCGAAGTTTTTAGTATTTATAAACTTCGAAGCATACGACCAATAAATACCCTTAATACCTATACAGAACAATTAAAATCGTATTACCAATGGCGGAAATACATCCATTTTTTACTGACACCCGTTATTTACATTAGTTATACGGTTGGTTTTATTCTTCTATTACCAACGTTTAACCTCCATTTCTCGCGAGGCTTTTATCTCTATTGTTTGATAAGCGGCTTTTTGTTTTTGATTTTAATGGCATTGATTATCATACGTTCTATTAGGAAAGAATTAAAACAAATAACCCATTTGAATAGCATCATGGAGTGAGCACAGTGGAAACCTCCAAGTTTCGTTTCGTCCCAATTTACTTCATCCATTACTGGTAGGTGGGTTTCAAATAAAGGATGATGACTCCCTCACTTTTTAATTCAGTAGATGACATTAAGTTTAAAAACATGAAAGACATTTATTTTCAAAATCACAAAGAAGAATTAATTAAGGAATCCAAAAAAGGTGTTGATTTTATTGTCGCAGCCTGCATTATTTGGATAATCATCACCTTTGTGTGGACTTTGCAAACAGTGCCTTACAGTAAAAGTGTGTTGACTTTTATTGCAGGAGGGCTGCTATTGCCGATAGCTTTATTACTATCTAAAGTGTTCAAAACAAACTGGAAATTAAAACACAATCCTTTGCTAGCGTTGGGCCTTTATCTGAATTTTGCACAATTGTTTTACTTCCCATTCATTATCTTTTTTTTGATACAGGAACCTATCTATTTTGTAATGAGTTATGCCATCATTACAGCGGCCCACTTATTTCCTTATGCTTGGCTTTATGATCATAGGGGTTATGCTATCATAGCGGGAATAGGATCTGTAGGCTCGTTTCTTCTTGCTATTAATGTAAGTCATGAGCACATGTATTTTGTCCCCATGTTTATTGCAAGTTGCTTACTGGTTTTGGCAATTTGGATTTATCGAAACATTTAGATCTTTTATTATGGCTGTTGAATATCCTTATTTAGTAAGCTTCTTTGGAATTTTAATGTCTTTATAAGCCTCTTGCACTAACGCTCGTCCATAGGTTCTTTCCAATCGTCTTATGGCAAAGTGTGCAGACGCCATTTTTTGAAAATGGGCAATAAACACATAATTTAATGTTCCGCCACCCGCGGCGCCGACTACTGGGAGTGCCTGTGCCAAAAACTTTTCTGATAGTGCAATGCTTAACCGGGAGGCGATGCTGGAAATGAATTTTGTCACTGTGTTCGCGGCCACCACGCTGGCACCTTTTACCAGGGTGTCTAACGTCGCCTTCACAGAGGATGCGGTGATTTTATGTATTGAGGACGATAAAGCCACTCGTGTTGCATAGTAGCTTGATTCGGTACCATCATCATCTTTGGAGGTACCACCAAGTGCAAACACTTCCAAACAGGCCATTTGTCCTTCAAGTGAATAAATATCCTCCCCTTCACTGCGCGCAATGTCCATGATGGTGCGCATCATGAATTTGGTAGTCAATGCCACTTCTGAAGCAAATATGGCGGTACCTAGACCAGTAGCAGCTCCAATAAAGCCACTCACCGTTCCAGAACCTGTGACGATGGCTTTGTAAGTGCGATTGGACGGTTTACGGAATGTTTTGTTTTTTTGAATGGTCAACAAATTGGCTTTTACGACACCCATCAATACTTTTTCGGTCATTTCTTGTAGTCTTTCCAGAACTTTTGGCGGTATGAATCTGATACTTGATTCTACAGTATTGCCTATGATGTTGATGTTACGAATGGCCCAGCCTACTTGTTCCATATCTGATTTGGCCTTCTTGATGATTGCCAAATCTTGGGGTGAAATGTTTTGAGGTTGAATTATTGGGTCCATATTCTTATTGAGGTGCCGTTGGTTTTGGATGTGTTTTATCTTATATTAAAAACACTATCTAAAATTACAACTTAATCCGCTCCACATATGTATGATCTTGGAATTTTTAGACGCGCCGTCAAAAAGACCGTACAATCCAGAAGACGTCGAAAATTCCTGTCCCAAGGTAGATTCAAACACCTTTATTACATGGGCATCTTCCATGGCTTCGCGCGTAGACCCAATACCAATGCCTGCCATCGTCATAATTTTTTGTGACGTATCAGAAGTAGTAGTGACAAACCAACCGCTGAATAGCCATTCCCCCCTTTTGTTTTGCATCCTGAAAAATTACAGTCAATCCATTATTCCATGCAGCCATTTTTAAAGGTCCGGCACCGCATTCTTGATTGATTTGTATACTGTTCGGTGCTTCTCCTAAAACACCCGTTAGTATTTCTATCATTTGTCCTTCAGGTATACCAAAAGCTATTTCCCTACTGGAACCCGTTATACTGTCTACTACTTGTAAAGCATTGGAAGTTAGGGCTAACATGGATTTGGCATCCAGTTCCTGTGAGACATCATTCGTCTTTATAGTTTCAACAATACTATCTTTTTCCGAAACAGACTTTTCTTCATAAGGGCTATTACGACAACTTACCAAAAGGAGAAGGGAAAAGAAGAATAAGGATGGTCTTTTCATATGTGATATTTATTGTTTTTTAAATATACTATTAATTTGAGCATCTAAATAGGGATACATAGAATTTTACAATAGGACACCTAATAGGACACCTTTTTTATTAAAAAACTTGGCAAGTTGTCATTTTGAAGTTAAGTGGGTTTATCGCTATAATAGCAGTAGAAACACTATAAAACAAAAAATCCAACCTATTTTCATAAGCTGGATTTCTCTCAATTTGCTCCTCCTCTTGGAGTGTCATTTTAGTATCTCTACAAATCCTATAAAACGGAAACACTCTAAAACCTTAACATTATCAGTGAATTACGATTTCAACCGATCTTTGTGAATTTCAATTAATTTTCATTTGGTTGGATA
>JBGTDZ010000179.1:0-5468 GCA_041748055.1 Aquaticitalea sp. | reverse complement strand
CGCCTATCGCTTATCTGATGGTTGGAAAGAGTTTGAAAATATAGTAGCAATAACAAATGAATAACTTGAAAAAATTAATGAACACTGCCTATAACAGCACCTACCCAAAAGTGGCGGTTCAGTGGTTAAATCAAGCTTTTTTGCATCTATCAAAGTTTCTGCTTGGTTGACAGTGAAGTGCTTCGAAATCGCCACCTTCGGGTAGCTGCCAAACGTTAGCTGTAATTTGAACCAAACTTTATGGTAGAAAAAAAAGACATCGAAAAATTAATTCTTCAGAATAAAAAAAGTACTCTGAAAAATCATTGGAACGATGCGTTTTTTTACAATACAACAAAATATAGTGGAGAAATAAAGCCAAATGAACTTTTAATTTGGAGGTCTTCGCATTTTTTAAGAGGAGTTTATCCAATTTTCCATCTGACTTTTGACCAAAATAATGAACTGAACGGAATTAAAACGGAAAAAAACCCGTATCACAAACTGCTGAATAAAATAACAATCGGAGTTTTAATTGTTTTCATTTTAGGTTTATTCTTTTCGACTAACATAAAAACTGCAATCAGTGGAACAATCGGAATTTCAGTAGTTCTTCTTTTATTACGTTTGGTTTTAGGAAAAGCCAAAAAATACGAAACCAAACTTCTGACTGATGAACTGAAAGGAGCAATTGAAAATATAGAACAATCTAATAATCCCGAATTAATAAATAAACCAAAATCTGAATCAAAACAGGAGAAGGTTAAAGAATGGACTTTTGCCAAAGTTTTGACAAGGATTATCCTATATCCATTCTGTCTATTTATCCTTTATCTGTGTATTCAAATGATTTTAAATCCCGACCCAAATCACCCAAGACAAAGACCTTTAGGGATTTTTGGAATTATAGTTGTTGGCGGATATTTAGTAGCTGACATAACGATTATTGTAAGAAATTTAATGAAAAATAAAAACTACAGCTAACACCGTATCCTATGAAAAGCACTAGCCTAGTTCTCCAAAGTTAATATTTATTTTTTGATTATCTCATAATGATGATTCTGTGGTGTTGGAATGTTGATAATTCCGATAGGATTATCAATATTCCAATGCCTTTAAATAACTTGCTCCGCATCCTATATGTGATCCATTCCAAAATATGATGGTCACCAGCATCTGTATGATTATAAGTTATAATAAACCTGGCCACTTGCTAAAAATGTGTGATACCCATTGATCTGGTTCACCTACGGTGTTCTGTGATACAGGTTTTGCTACTTCTTTATGAGCTCTGTCATTGGTTTATATTATTCTATGACACCTATGGTGTATGGTGTTTCGGTTTTTATAACGGCCAGGGTCCTGCTCAATAATTTGCGTGCTACCTTTACTATTATGCTCTTTACGTTCTTCCCTACATGTTTTCTATAATAGGCCTGCATCACAGGATCTGTACGTATGGCCTGCCATGAAGCTTCTATGAAATAGCTCCGCATCAGTCGGTGCGCCCGCATGGTAATACCCGTGTCCCGTTGATTGTCGCCACTTTGGTGGACCCCTGGTGCCAGACCGACATAGCCCGCCAAATGTTTTATGTTGTTAAAGCGCCGCAGGTCTCCCAACTCGCAAATGATGCCACAGGCCACAATTCCCCCAATTCCAGGAATACTGCGCAATAGGTAATAGTCCCTTTTATAATGCCTGCGGCAATAAGAGCGCAGCTTTGTGGAAATATCCCGTAATTCCTTATCTATAAACCTGAAGTACCGCATCCTGCTGTCCAAGGTCTCCCGAGCTGTGGGATGGTTAAAAGCCAAGGCGTCCATCCAATCTCTGAACCTATGGCTCCAATGGTCATTGTCAAATTCCTCTGGAACGCTCACGCCAAAATATAACAGCTGCATCTTTATATAGCTCTTTACGCGCCTGAAATCCTTTACAAGGTCGTTTCGCCTTCTAAAAAGACTTCGCAGTTGCTCACGCTCTACTTCTGGAATATGGATACTCTCCAATCTTCCGTCCTTTAGCTCTCTTGCTATCAGCTGGGCATCGATCTTATCGGTCTTCGCAAAGCGTTCTTTTCCCTTGCGATGGATATCCGCAGGGTTAACGACCAATGAGCGCCATCCATAGCCCTCAAAACTACGATGTGCATAGTAACCACAGCAACCTGCCTCATAAGCTGTGGAAACTTCGTAATCCCGAAAATGGGTGGAAACATACGTTTTCAACACCTCTGGTTTTGGGGGCATGGTAAATGATTTTCCAGAAAACAGATCTGTGGAGCAATGAATTTTCCAACTTCGTTTGTGGATGTCTATCCCAATGTATAACTTTGGGACAGCAGTAATTTGAGTTTCCATATCTTTTTGTTTTTGTGAACTTTAAAGATACTCGACTTACTGCTTTTTCATAGATGCTATAAGCTATGGCTTGGTCAATGCCTACTTGGAAAATCCTGCGGATTTTCCTCTGGCAAGTATCTGTTTGGAATCGTCCGTAACAAAACCACGCCACAGCCCATATACCAAACGTTGCCACCAATTTAAAAAATGAACATACTACTATTTTCAGCTTTCTTACTTATACTAATTTTACTGATTAGATATTTTGCTTCATCTGACAAAAAGAGTGGTTTAAAAGTGCTAACAATTTTCGGAATTGTAATCGGACTTTCAGCTTTAGGTTTGAATTCATTGTTTGACGACTCATTCGGAGCTTCAACGCCAGTAAATGTTCGGACTGAAAATCTGACTGACAAAAACTTAAAAATTTATGCCATTGCTTTTTGGAACAACAACTGGAACGGAACTGGAAATTATGTGACTTTTGACAAAGAATTGAAACCTAATAAAAAATCTGACTTTTGGTTTGAAAATGATGGTACGAGCGAATTTTGGATTGTTGCAAAAAATGAGAATAGCGGAATTGAATACTTGAATGTAATCACAGATAACGAAAGTCAGTTTGATTTAAAAATCACAGAAAATCAAAATATTGACCAAAGTAAAGTAAAAATCGTAAAGGAATTAACATTCAAAACGGACAAAAGCGAACAAATGAAAAGGTTTGCTTTTTGGACAAACATTATATTAATCGGACTTCTGATTTTGAGTCTGATAAAAATAAAAACTGGTGGCAACAACGTGTATAATTAATTGCTTTGGCAAGTGCTTATTTGGAAAATTCCTTCGGAATTTTCTCTGGCAAGTATTTGTTTACTAAATTAGTTGCTTAACCACGCAACTAACTATACACAAAACGTTGCCAGTAATTTGAATGAAAAACGTACAAATAAAAATATTACTAGTTTTTTTAATCTCTTCAATCATTTCTTGTTCGACAAACAAAGGACTGATTAAAAGTGAAAAAACGGATTTTGGAACTGTAAAATATTATGTGCAGACGGAATTGAACGACGAAAATCCCGAAAAACGGATTGTAATAAAAGTTGCGGATTCTGCTTATTACAGTTTCTATTCTGACGGAATTGTTAAGCGCAAAAAACAAGATAAGAATTCGGCTTACCGATTATTTTATGGAGAAATACCGAAAGAAATTGATGCCCAAATTGCTTACCAAAAATTATCGAAATTGGACTCAATAATACTATCGAGTTCTAACCGAATTTTGGACTCGCTGAAATGGAATAATTTTAAACGTTGGAACGGAGCATCAGCTTTTGAAATAGAAGTCGTTTATTATCACGGATTCCCTAAAAATGGAAAATTTGAACCCTATTAAACGGAATAAAAACTACAGGCAACACCGTGTATAATTAATTGCTATGGCTAGTGCTCGTCTGGAAAATTCCTTCGGAATTTTCTCTGGCAAGTTTTTGTTTACTAAATTAGTTGCTTACCCCGCAACTAATCATACACCAAACGTTGCCCACAATTTAAGAAAAATCGAGAATGACAGAAAAAGAATTGCTGAAATCGGGATACTTCCCAAAAGAACTTCCACCACCATTTGAGAGCAAGACTTTTTCAGATAAAATCGGTATAATTAAGAAAAAATGGAATTCTGTTTCAAGTCCATTTAAAAGACCGGAAAGACTAAAGTATTCAGAATCCAAATGGGTTGTTTTCTCAATTCCTAAAGTGCAATTGTCACGAAGAATAATTAACATTCCAAATCCACTACACCAATCAAAACTAACTGCAACTATTGCAGATAGATGGATTGAAATTGAAGATATTTTCAAAAAATCTACTATTTCTTCAAGTTCACCCATTGAAGACCCTCAAAAAAAAAGAGCATTAATTCCCAAACACGATTTTGGTGCATTTAAAAGAAGACGCTTAAATGAATCTTTTGATAATTTATATGAAGTAAAAACTGATGTTTCGAGATTTTATGGAACAATCTATACACATTCAATTCCTTGGTTAATCCATACAAAACCAATAGCGAAAATAAATCGAGATGATTATACAATGCTCGGAAACGCATTAGATAGAGATTTAAGGTGTCTTAATTCTGGACAAACTATGGGAATTCCTATTGGTCCTGATACATCATTGGTTATAGCAGAAATAATAACGTGCTTAATGGATGTACAAATACAAAATAAATTAAAAACTGTAAAATCATTCAGATTTATAGACGATTATTACCTCTATTGTGACAATTACGCAGATGCGGAAAAAGCATTCAAATTTATTCAATCATTATTGACAGAATATCAACTTGACATCAATGAAGAAAAAACAAAAATATCCAAAGTACCTTTTGCTTTTGACAGCAAATGGTCAATTGAATTAGGCTCTTTTCAATTCAGAAAAAAAGCAAATTCTCAATTAACAGATATTGAAAGATTTGTAAGCCTATCTCTAATTCATTCCAAAGAAAATCCTAAAGATTCCGTTCTACTTTTTGCGATGCAAGTTCTTAAATACTTGAGACTTTTTGATGAGAACTGGGACACATACGAATCGCTAATATTAAAAATTGGAATAACCGAGCCAAGAACTTTACCAGATGTAACTGAAATTTTAGCGTCTAATATTACTCGAATTTCAAACACAAAAATCAAAAGTATTATAGAGAAATTAATTAATATCCATTTACCTAAAGGACATAACTATGAAGTGGCTTGGGCTTTATGGATGTGTGTCGAATTTAAAATCAAGATTAAAAACAAAATGGCAGAACGGATTTTTGCATCTAACGATTACGTTTCAATTTTAATCGCAATGGATTTACAAAGTAGGAATCTTATTAATTCATCGGTCAGTACAAATGGACTTTTAACCGAATTGACCGAGGAATCTCTAATGAATGAAAATTGGTTATTTACCTATGAATCAATTAAAAAAGGTTGGTTAGTTCCTACGGACAATCCAATCGATAAAAATAAATATTTCGAAATTCTATTAGCAAATGAAGTATATTTTTATCAAGGAAAAGCAAAAGTAATAACATTTACTGTAAAAAAACCAACAGAAGAAATCAACGAAACTACCAAGAAACCTGAAACCGAGGAT
>JBGTDZ010000178.1:0-3389 GCA_041748055.1 Aquaticitalea sp. | reverse complement strand
ACTCAACCGAAGTCATTTGGTTACAGGCAAAGAAGCCTTGATACTGCCCGTATTGGGACGTAGTGATGCCGATTTGCAAATGGGAGTCAAACAATTTGTCACTTGTGAAAATTCCATGGGCGTTATTCAAAGAAGCCAGGGTGTTTTAGAACCTGTAAGTGACAATTTAATGAGTGAACCTGCTCTTGTCTGCAAATTGGCAATGGCCGTTTTAAAGGACCATCCAAAACTACCTTGGAACGATTATATGAACAATTATGATCGCATCAGAGAGGCGATTGAAGCCACCATTCCGGGTTTTGAGCAGTATAACAAACGTGTGCGAGACTATGGTGGATTTTATTTGCCTAATTCTGCACGGGAAGGGACATTTACTACAGACACCAAAAAAGCAAATTTTTCACTGAACACGGTAGACCCCATTGATTTAAAGGACCATGAGTTATTAATGATGACTATAAGAAGCCATGACCAATACAACACAACTATCTATGGTTTGAATGACAGATATCGTGGTATTGAAAACGAGCGTAGAGTCATTCTGATGCATCCCGAAGATATGAAAGAGCGCCACCTAAAACAATTGGATGTTGTCGACTTGTACAATTTCAGTGATGGAAAAGAACGTGTGGCAAAAACATTTTTAGTCATTTCATACGACATCCCAAAAAAATGTGTCGCCACCTATTTTCCTGAAACCAATGTCTTGGTGCCTATAAAATCAGTCGCTAAACAAAGCAATACCCCAACTAGTAAGTCTGTAGTGATTGAGGTGAGGAAGCATGTATAAGGAACTCCGTCTATGATCCCAAAAACCTTTCATTTATAGTAAGATGAAATTTTATTCGAAACTCTAACATTTGTTATTGGAAAGGCCAGCTGGCGCTCATCAATTTGCAAGGTATTTTTATTGATGCATAACCAAAATAATCCAGAAGTTATATTGAAATTGATTCCAAACTTGTTGAAGCGTTTTTTCGTTTTAAATGGTTTTAAATCCGAGCTTTTCAGTAAAATAATTTTTATCCTAGCATATTTAAAGTGATTTTGAATTTAACATTTATTTAGGTTGTTTTCATTAAACCTTGAGTGTATTCTTTCATCTAACGGTAATACAAATTCTGTTAAATATAAATTAAGGTTAGAAAAATGTTCCTTGTTAAAAACTAGATTTGCAAAAGTTGCATGCATCATTAAGACGCGAGAATCATCACATTTAATGAAAAAAAGATACATTCTTTACACCATCATCATCGGTGGAATAATTGCCCTAATTGCTTATCGAGTAATTGCGAATAAAAAAATAAACGGTAGTGGAGAAGAAAAGAGAGTAATCTCTGCCATGTCGGTCGAAGGTGAGGTTCTTAAACCTCAACGATTTGATGACAATTTATCACTTTCGGGAACACTGGAAGCGAACGAAGAGATTGACATTCGGAGTGAGGTTTCTGGGGTAGTAGAAAGCATCAATTTTGAAGAAGGTGCCAAAGTTTCTAAAGGACAAGTGCTTTTTCGGGTAAATGATATCGAGTTACGCGCACAATTATCCAAAGTAAAAACCGCACAACTCCTCGCGTCAGAAAACCAAAGGAGAGCAAAATTACTACTCGAAAAACAAGCCATTAGTCAAGAGGAATATGATAGTTCCAATGCCGATTTCGAATCTGCGAAGGCGGAGTCCCAGCTCATTGCGGCTCAATTATCCAAAACGACCGTTCGCGCACCTTTTTCGGGCACCGTTGGATTGCGTTCCATTTCGAAAGGAACTTATGTAACTCCTGCCACTCCCATTGCCAAATTGGTAAATACAAACGAGTTGAAAATTACCTTTGCTATTCCGGAAAAATATGCCTCACAAATGAAAGTTGGAAATACCTTGACTTTTACAACATCAGGTTCCAAAGAAGAATATCAGGCTACCATTTATGCCATAGAGCCGCAAGTGGACATCGCTACAAGAACATTGAAGTTGAGGGCCATTGCATATAATAAAGAAGGGAAATTGTATCCTGGAACCTATGCAAATGTGATGTTGCCTCTTGAAACTGTAAATGATGCCCTGCTGGTGCCAACGGAAGCCTTGATACCAATTCAAAATGGTAAGGTCATTTTTGTTTCTCAAGGAGGAATTGCCAAACAAATTGAAGTTGAGACAGGAACCCGGACAGATAGTATGGTAAGAATCCTTTCTGGCATCAAGGCTGGTGATACCATTTTGACCACGGGAGTGATGTCTTTAAAAAATGGTACAGCAGTTAAGGTAAACTTAAAAAATTTAAATAATTAATGAGTTTATCCACCTTAAGCATCAAACGTCCTGTACTTACCATTGTGATGAACTTGGCCATCATGCTTTTTGGAATCATTGGTTACACGTATTTAGGAGTTAGAGAATACCCCTCCATTGACCCAGCACAAATTTCAGTGAGCACTAATTATTCTGGTGCAAATTCCGATATTATAGAGTCACAAATTACCGAGCCACTTGAAAAAGCGATTAATGGAATCGATGGTATCCGTAACATAACGTCTTCAAGTAATCAAGGGTCAAGTCAAATCAATATAGAATTTAATCTCGATAAAAATTTAGAAGAAGCTGCCAATGATGTTCGCGACAAAGTATCGCAAGCTGTTAGAAGTCTGCCCCAAGATATCGATGCACCACCTGTAGTGTCAAAGGCAGATGCAGATTCACAATCTATTATCTCGATGACTGTGCAGAGTGACAATAAAAATATATTGGAGCTTACCGATTATGCCGATAATGTGCTGTCACAACGTTTACAGACCATTCCAGGCGTTAGTAGTGTTCAAATTTGGGGGCAAAGACGTTATGCGATGCGTCTTTGGATTGACCCTATCAAATTGGCATCTTATGGCGTAACCGTTGCCGAAGTACGTCAAGCCTTATTATCACAAAATGTAGAATTGCCCTCGGGTAAATTATCAGGCGCAAATACCGAATTGACTGTAAAAACCATCGGTAACCTTTCAACCCAGGAAGAATTCAATAATATTATCATCTTGGCTGATGATGACAAAGTGGTGCGCTTTAGTGATGTCGGGAATGCTACCTTGGAAGCCGAAAATATGGAGACCAAATTGAGCGATTCCGGTCAGCCTATGGTTGCGATGGCTATTGTGCCACAGCCAGGTGCCAATTATGTAGCTATTGCGGATTCATTTTATGAAGAATACGAGAGGCTGAAAAAGGATTTACCAGCAGATTTTAAATTGAACGTGGTTATTGACAATACTATTTTTGTCAAACGGGCCATTACAGAAGTTGTTGAAACCCTTGCCATTTCGATCATCTTGGTGATTTTAGTGATTTACTTCTTCTTCAGGAATTGGTCCATGGCATTACGACCATTGATAGATATTCCGGT
>JBGTDZ010000177.1:0-3744 GCA_041748055.1 Aquaticitalea sp. | reverse complement strand
TTGGTGGATGGCTTCAATACTTTGCTTGCCACAAACGCCGCAACTACTTGTCGTATAAAAATTACGTGTAACTTTTTCCAGTTTCGCATCAAAATCTTCATGAAGCCGCACCAAAATCCGATTGTGTCCTATGGCGCGTATTGCAGGCGCAGCCAAGTTTGTGTTTGAAGTGATCAACCCTTCTGTAAACAAAAACCCTATGGCTAGCTCCAAGTCATTGCCAGGGGTTCGCATCGTAACGGATAAGCTTTGCAGTTTGCGTTCATTTGAAGTGCCAAATTCTAATTGGATTTCCAAAGGTTCTTCAATGGCCACCACATCGGCCATGTTCGTCAACTGGTCGTGTACACTCCGTTTTATGGCAATGGATTTTATCATAATTCTAGTTTCTTTTTCAGCAGTTCCATGTCTTCTTCGGAATTGACATTTTTTAAAAACGCCGAATTCTCTACTTCAATATAAGTAGAATTGCTTTGTTCTATAAATTTAAAGATTGAATCGCTTCCATTCGCAAAAAATGGTGTTAAATTCTTTAGAGCAGCGATTTCAAAGATTGAAATTAGTGGTTCTGGCAGTCCTCCACTAGAAAAACAAGTGACTTCAGAATTGGTGGTTCTTCTGTCTAACAACTGTCTCAAATGCTTTTTCTCAAGCAGTGGATAATCACAGGCGACTACAAATACGGGTTGTTCTTTTACTAGTTCCACAGCTGAAAGCAAGGCTGTCATTGGTCCATGATTCATAAAGATTTCTTTGTCGATAATACTGTGGATGTTTGATGGTATGGACCATACCAATGCTTGTTGAGAGTTTAGGGACAAATATACCTCTTCACAGAATGGCTGCAATAATTGATGCACATACTGCCATTGGGGCATGCCGTGGTATTCGATTAGAGCTTTATCAGAGGTCATCCGTTCGCTTTTGCCACCACACAGCACCAAACCTATGGGTCTATCAAACTGTGTTTGGCCTTTCGAAAGTATCTCTTTGATATCAGCGCTATCATCCATACACAAAATTCAAAACTTTTTTTTGTACGAATTGTAAAGCTAGTTGAAACAACCTTTATAGTCCTATCAAAAAGAAACAATTATCTTCCAAGATTTTTCATTAAGTTCTAAACTAATATTATATTTAAAGAAGTCAAAACTCACACGGTTTAAGTTAATCAAATCAATTGAAAGTGCAGAACTTGTCAATATGCCAAAACGAATGTTGAAATGAAAAAGAAAACAATGACTATCCAATAACTAACGCAACAAATCTATTTTATTTTAATAAATTTCATGACTTTTGAATCTTTCATTTTCAGTATGTATAAGCCGTTTGGAAGATTAGATATATTAATGTTTTCGTTGAGCGAACTAATTCCTTTTTGTACTTCTTTCCCCAATATGTCATAAATTTCATAAGGAGATGGTTCTGTTAATCCAAAAATTTGAAAGTAAACACTAACAGGATTTGGAACAATCTTAATTTGTCTTTTAAGTTCCAATTCACCGATGCTTAAATTTGAGTCGGTTGATCGCTGGTAGCTGAATCCTCCGCCGCCGCCGCCAATGGACCATGAAAGGAATTTTAGGTCGATGTAGATATCCTCACTTATCAAATGCAATACCATGTCCTGGTTTACCATGCTTGGAGGGTTGCTGCCATGGGTTGTTTCCCAATCTTGAAATGTGAGTGAAGTAAGGTTTTCTGTATTACCATACGCCCATTCAGTATCGCTAGGACTGGAAAAGCTGGCGTATTGGGCTTCTATTTTAATATTGAAGATGCCTTGATTACTTGCTCGCGTAATCCACACATTGTCTGATATCCAATCTTGATTTTCCGGTAAGGTCCAGACGGCATTATTGGTCTTTATAAATTGTATTGGCGGTCCATCCCAAACGGTTTGACAGTTTGCGCTTCCATTAAAAAGAATAAAACCGGTAAGGACAATAAATCGATGAATATATTTCATAATGTAGTACGATTAATGACTTGTCAATCAATAAACTTCAACCTCTGTATCATTCAGTGTTTTGATAAATGCGATGATGGCTTGTTGTTCATCATCTGTAAGGTTTAGCTCGTCAAACGGAAGCGTCTGGTACTCCAGTTCAAATCCCATGCCTGCACCGCCACCAAGATTATAGAAATTAAGGACTTCTTCCAAAGTTTGGTAAACACCATTATGCATGTAAGGTGCTGTCAAAGCTGCATTACGGACCGTTACTGTTTTAAACATACCTTTGTGCATTGGGGATTCAAATTTCCAGTAAAAACCGATATCATCATCCATTTCCTTGTTGTCCGATTTTTTGGGGACGCCAATGATTTCCTTTTCCGTTTCCTTATAAAAAGGAGGCACAGTTCCATTGGTCAGCGGGATAAAATGGCAGGTTGCACAGAGCGCTTTTCCCATATATAGATTAAAGCCTAACTTTTCCTGTTCGGTAAATGTGTCTTCATCTGTTCGTATATTTTTATCAAATTTGGAATTAAAGCCGTTAAGGGTTGAGATATAAGAAGATATTGCCTTGATGACATCTGTGTTTCTGGCAGACATACCACCGAAAGCCTCTTTGAACAACTTGGTATAGGTGGTATCTTTTAAAATATCATTTGAAAACTTATGGACATTGCTGTTGAATTCCTTTTCATTGGTAAACACTGAAGAGATTTGGTCAATGAGGTTTTGGGAACGCCCGTCCAAAAAGAAACTTTGCTGAAATCCAACATTGAGGAGCGTTGGCGTATTGCGTTGAAGACTATTCCCGACATTGTCACTATTTAGCGCGATACCATCACTATAAGCTTTTTCAGGCTGATGGCAACTAGCACAGGCCATTCTACCATCAGCAGATAGATTGGGTTCAAAAAACAGTTTTTTCCCAAGTTCTATTTGCTTTTGTGTTGGATTGCGATTGACCGCTGATGTAAAAAAGTTCATGTTGAACGCATCTTCATCAAAAAATGTTGCGGCGTCAAAATTGAATGGTTCTGAGTCGATGCCTTCCCAAAGTTCGCTTTCTTTTCGAATCTTTACCCAATTGGAAGTGATGGGATTCATATGTTCTCGAATGAAGGAATAACGGTCAAACGTTTCGAAATCCATGTTTTTTTCTATGAATGCTATGGCCGCTGCAATTTCCTTTGTAAAGTCTTTGTCCAGTTCTGGATTTTTTTCCTTGATGATGAATTGTATGCTTCTTTCATAAACCTTTAAAAGACTTTTTAACGAAATAACACTTTCATCGATTCCTAGATGACTAACAGGTGTATCAAAACCAGAAATACCAAGACTGATAATGCGTAACAATTGTTGATGGGTAGCGATAAAAAAACGTTGTGGATTGAGTTCGCGCTTTTCAACATCCCCTTTTAATATCATCATTAAACCTTTTGTAAGCCTCACTTCTTCCTTAAATTCTGCATCCAAAATGTCTTCTCCAAAGACAGCTTCTTCAATTTTTTGTAAACCGATTGGTTGTAAAATCCTTCCGCTGTCATCCAAAAATACTGGTAATGCGGGACCATTTGTACGATGCCCAACTTCCGGATTGAGATAGGAAGCGAAAGGTTCTGCCTTTTTAAATTCTGCTCTAGCACTGGTAAATAACATCTTTGCCCGTTCATTTTTATGACCAAGGGTTTGCAAGGTGTCAAGATAAGCAATGGAATTAGTAAGACTTTCTAAATAATAATCGTGTGCTGAAGTCCAACTTAAAACCGATATGGTTTCCTCTTTTTGTT
>JBGTDZ010000176.1:0-2261 GCA_041748055.1 Aquaticitalea sp. | reverse complement strand
GGAGGCCATGATACCAATCTGTTTATTGCAGAGTGGCAGGATTAATTATCTTTCCTCTCCAATCTATCTGTTTCTTGTTGCTGCTTGGTGCGCTCATTGGTGCTAAGATTGGTGTTCCCAAATTTATAACGGAACCCAAGTTTGATGTAACGGTCATCTATATCAAAAAATGAAGAGCTCGATTGCCTCAAATATCTTGTTCTTGTGGTAAAATCTTGAGTATTGAAAAGATCCGCAACATTCAAGGAAATATTACCTTGCTTGTTGAACACGTTTTTAGAAATAGACAAGTCGGAAACCCAACGTGGTGAAATGACCTGTAATCCAACTTGATTTTTGCTAATATAAATCAATGTGAAATTAACATTCAGGCTTTTGTCTTTCAACAAACTAAAGTCATTGCTCATCAGGCTGTAATTGGACCAAGTATCGTTTTGGACCTTGACGTCATTAAAAACACCCTCATCCTTTATGTTAAAAAACGAAGTGGCAAAATAGACTGACCACCCACTTATTAAGTCAAAATAGGTAATGAAATCAAATCCATATTCAGTGGTTTTATCCAGGTTAAGAACTGTATATGTAATTGTATTGTTTTGATTGTCTTGTCTTGGCAATTCATAGATGCTGCCGTTACTGGATTTGTAATAGGATTCAATCGTAAACCGTTTAAACAAGGAGGTGCCAATTACGGTATGATCCACAAAGGCCGGTTTGAGCGCTGGATTTCCTGCTACGATGGTGTAATCGTTTAAAAAGAATCGGAATGGATTCAAATCTTGATAATCAGGGCGCTCAATACTTCTCTTGTAGTTAGTATATATGGAAACGTTTTCCGAAATCTTATAACTTAAGCTCAATGTTGGAAACACTTCCAAATAATCTTGTTTGTTGGTAACATTGTCAAAAACAGAAAGCCCTTTAACGTTTGTTTGTTCAGCCCTAACGCCCGCAATCACACTTAATTTTTCCCAGTCTTTTGAATAGTTGATATAACCCGCAAATATGTCTTCATCATAATCAAAAGCATCGGTGTTATTGGGATCGATTGTTTCGGTACCATTAGCGATATCAAATCGAGTAATGTTGCTATCGTTTTGGATATTGGAAACTTTTAAGCCTGCTTCAAAAGTAGAAGATTCGTTGATAGGCAACATATAATCTGATTGTAGCGTATAAATTTGTGTCTCCTGCTGATTGTCTGTCCTAAAAGCTGTCGTTTGTAGAAAAGTCTCGTCGCTATCAAAATAGTTGTTCAGCACAT
This sequence comes from Aquaticitalea sp., assembly GCA_041748055.1. Lineage (GTDB taxonomy): Bacteria > Bacteroidota > Bacteroidia > Flavobacteriales > Flavobacteriaceae > JBPOFM01. Next base: position 997 of record JBGTDZ010000176.1, on the reverse strand, counting down.
TTTGATTTCTTTTGTAATCATAGGTGGTATAATGAGCGTTGATCGAAATTTTCTCTCCTGCAGTTTTAAACTCATGCACAAAATCCAAATCGAACCCAAGATTGTATTTATCGTCATCCGATGAATTTTGAGTCTTGATATAGAAATCCAAATCCCGATTGGCGTCAAACACATCAGTGTTATTGTCTATCATAAATTCATAATATGGTACTATCAACATGTTAGACGATAAACTCAAGGTGTTCCGCTCATTAAAGGCGTAATCGAAATTAAAGTTGAAATTGTGTGTTTTGGACCAAGTATTCCTGTTGATATTCGATATGAATGTTTGATCAACATTATCATTGACATCAAAATAATTGATGATATCCTCCTGGTCTTGATTGATTTTGTTTTCTGAATAGGTGTAATTCGCAAAAAAATTAATCTTTTCTGATTTGAAAAAATGGCTCATCCCTCCACTATATCTTGGAAAGACGCCTTGTGTGAAATTTGCAAAGACATTGCCTCGGTAACCCGTAACCAAAGTTTTGCTCATGACAATATTGATTACGGCACCGCTTTCCGCATCATATCTTGCAGAAGGGTTGGTAATGACCTCTATCGATTTGATATTGTTTGCAGAAGATCCTTCCAGCAGTTGTACCAATTCTTCATTTGACAAATGCACTTTTTTGTCATTGATATAAACGGTTGGTTTTGAATTTTTAACAGTTATGGAATTGTCCAACACCAGTATTCCAGGCGTGCTTTTTAACACTTGAAACATATTTCCTTCTGTCAACGCAGTGTTTTCTATGTTAAATACCAATCTATCCGGCTGTCTGGTAAGCGTGGGTTTTTTTGCAATAATACTTATTTCATTGAGCATTTGGGCAGTCTCTTCGAGAGCAATTGTACCCAAATCAATGGTTTCATTGAGTGATACTGATTTATATACATCATTATAGCCCAAAAAACTTACTTTCACAAGATAGTCGCCTGGTGACATCCCTTT
>JBGTDZ010000175.1:0-4321 GCA_041748055.1 Aquaticitalea sp. | reverse complement strand
CCTTGAGCCAAAAATGCAGTTTCTACCAAATCGCCTCCATTGTCCAAGGGACTGAATGGAATGACATTACCATTGGTGCCATTGATCCAATGTGGCCACGCGCCATGAAAACGATCGGCATTTTCGAAAAAATCCAAAATTGTCTGCAAACGCCCCACCGCTTCTGCTCGGCTAACATAACCCCGTTCAATTCCTACCAAAATCGCCATCAAACCAAAACCACTTCCGCCGGTAGCCACTGTATTTTGATCGAAAGTAGGCTCACCAGGATGGTAGCGTTCCTTCGCTGCTTTAGAATTTGTTTGGGCAAAATCCCAAAAATATTTGAAAGTTTCCCTTTGGGTCAAATCCATTATTTCTTGATCAGTCAAAGGGTCAACGGCTATGGGCCCATCATCATCAACAGGCGGATTTGGGTTGAATGGTTCAGAAGTAGAATTGTCGGAACAGGCGGACACTAAAGTTAATAAAATCAAAAGGAACTGTAATTTTTTCATGTTTCTATTTATTTGGGGTTAGTTAATTTACCAACCCATTTTCTATTTTTTATATGTAAAACCTAATTTATCCAATCCATTTTGCACGTCAACATTGTTCATAAATAAGTCCCACAGCATACCTGAGCGATAGTTCTCTATCATCACAGGAATTGGGCCTTGATCTATAGCCAAATAACGAGGCAAATACCAATTTTTTTCCAAGCTGAATGCATCATAAGGACCATATTTACCTATAAGGGAATCTTGTTCATTATATAAATATTTGAGCATGTGCATGCTCTCTTTTGGCGTATAAGGAAATGATGCCAGTGCCGCTGTAGGTGAAATAACCCCAGGATCGTCTCCCGGTCTGTGACCAGCATATCCATTAATGGAATAACTGGAGGTCAATCCCCATAGGCTGTCTCCATATCCTTTATAATTTTCGGGATTGTCCACCGCATACTCATAATGGATCTTTGCATGATTTTGAGTCAATTGCCAATAATCAGCATACTGATCTTTAAGGCCGTTGGGGTTTAATCCCAAATAGGAATAATGTGCCCAAAATAATGGGCCAATAGGCGCATCACCATGCTCAAAATAATTTAGAACCAATGGCTTGCCGTATATGGAATCTTTTGAAACTATCTTTCCATCCAATGCCCAACCCTTTTCATATACCGATTTTTTGATGGGATGCGTAGGAGAAGATGCTGCCAAGACATACATGATCAAACATTCATTGTAGCCACCGACAGGGAAGTTCATGTCCCAACCATACTCGGGAGACCAATGCCAATAAAGAACATCCTCACCGTTTTTGGTGTACCAATCCCATTCTACATCTCTCCAAAGTTTATCGATTTTTTCAACTAATGCTAGCTCTTTTTCATTGCCATTTTTAAAATATTCTGAAACGGTGAGCAAACCTTGAATCATGAAAGCTGTTTCCACTAAATCACCTCCATTATCTTTTTTACCGAAAGGTTGCACTTTTCCTGTTTTACCATTCAACCAATGTGGCCAAGCACCATGAAATCGGTCTGCCTTTTCCAAAAAGTCAGTAATTTGAATCAATCTGTCCAATGCCTGTTCCCTGGTAATAAATTTTCGTTTGACACCTACCAATATTGCCATCACCCCAAATCCGGATCCACCAAGTGTGACCACAGATTGATCATTCTGCGGATAGACATTATCCATATGGATTCTCTCTGCTCCCATGCCAGAAGTTGGTTCTGCGCCTTCCCAAAAATAATTGAATGTCTGTTTCTGAATGGTATCCAACAATTGTTCATCCGAATAATCCATTTTTTCATTTTGATCTGATATCACTGCAACGGTCTTTTTTTTATCTGACTTACAGCTAAATAAAAGCAATGCACATAGTAACAAAATTGTGATTATTTTGGTCATTGGGAATTTCATAAATTTTTGATTAATAAATTTTAGCTGCATCCCTTGGGAGAAATGCAGCTAAAATGGTAAATAGACTAATTCAAATATTTTTAGCTAATGTCATTAAAATTTTAATGAACATTATATAATTAAACAGTTTATAACATAGACTGAACTTCTGCCATTGTTAAGGCTTTATTGAAGATTCTTAAATCATCCATATAACTTAAGTCTGATTTATGTCCCCATTCTGTAAATCTTGGAACGCCTGACATTATGGACATGATATCACAGTCTGTCCAATCAACACCTGGGAATGCTCCCTGACTTACAACTTGCCCATTGATATACACGGTACATTGTGTAGGTGAGATTGTAAAAGCCATATGTACCCAACCAGTTGTGGTTGCGGGATCAAGATCGGCAGCGGCGCCACCATCGAACCAATTTTCAGTTGTTCCATTGCCTACATTTAACTTAAATCTTTGTTTACCTCCCGCATTTTCACGGAAAAACCTAAATCCACTTGTACGTTTATTCTGAATCTCAGGGAAAGCAGCATTGCCAGAATCCGGAGGGCCAATAGTTAAAATTCCCGCACGATCTGGGGTTGCATTCATATCATACCAGAAGGAAGCACTGAATTCATTTCCTAGATTCATTGCATCTGTTGGTACTGTCAAAAATGCATCTGTTGCACCGGCATAGGCATTGTTTCCACTATATGCATCAGCACTACCAGTAAATCCTGGAATACCATATTCTGTGGCATCTATGTCATTTATAACGTCAGAATAACTTCCGTTGAATGGCATATAAAGGGTTTGATTGCTATAAATCATCTGCTGAAGTATTTCCTGTTGACTCAAAGCAACGTTAAATACTCTTAGCTCATCCATGTAACTAAGGTCTGAAACATGACCCCATTCTGTAAACCTTGGAGCTCCAGACATGATAGACATGATGTCACAACCAGTCCAGTCCACGCCAGGGAAAGTACCTTGCGAAACGACCTGTCCGTTAATGTAAACTGCAGCTTCAGTAGCAGAAATACTAAAAGCTAAATGGACCCACTCATTGACGGCCGGATCAACATCCGCAGCAGCTCCCCCATCAAACCAATTTTCTCCAGCACCGTTACCAATATTTAATTTGAAACGTTGTTTACCGCCAGCATTTTCACGGAAAAATCGAAATCCACTGTTACGATTATTTTGCGCATTAGGATTGTTGGTATCTGGTGGACCAATAACCAATACCCCGCCTCGGTCAGGTGAAGCATTTAATTTATACCAAAATGCAGCTGTGAACTCAGTGCCAAGCATTCCTGCTGTAGGGTAAGTCAAATAAGAGTCTGTAGCCCCTGCGTAGGAATTGTTCCCTACTTTTGCTTCGCCTGCAAATCCAGGGTTGCCTATTTCAGTAGCCGCAGTTGAAGTCACCAAATTAGAAAAATCACCATCAAAAGGCATATATAATGTTTCGCCTGGATAAAGAGGTGAATAAGGTGGCTCCTTTGTAAAATTTGCCGTCGAAGTCGTAACATTACCGGCCAAATCTGTTGCAGTAACAGTAAGTATATGGTCGCCTATGGATATATTGTCATAAGTCAATGTTTTAGTTACGATACGAAAATCAACATAAGTTCCAGAATCATAGGAAGCAATTTGATTGCCATCCAAAGATATTGTAATAGCCCCGACTTCAATATCGTCCTCAACCCTAACTTCAATATTTATTGATGATATTGGATTGGGTTCAGAAATCGCCAGCCCGTCGGTAGGTCTTACGATCGTAACTATCGGTGCTCCTGCATCTGGTCCTGGATCGACTTCTGAAATTTGATCAATCCCCTCATAACAAGAAACCATCAATAGCAAGGTAAGTAGCCCGATAAAATGTTTATTTATTTTTTTCATTTCTATATGTTTTTATTTGAATTTCTATAATTAATTGCTTTCTAAAGGCAACAAGTCCACTTGTGCTTGAGGATATGGCAGCAATTCTTTATCAGCTGTAAAGGTTCTACCATCGTAACTCAACTCGTCATATTCATTTAGACGTATCATATCAAAATAGCGTATGCCCCATTCCAATGCCAACTCAGCAAATTTTTCATCAATGACCTGCTGACTTGTAACTCCTGAAAGTTGTGGCAAACCAACACGACTTCTGACCATATTAACTGCTTGGTCAGCAGTTATACCATTTCCAGATGCACCTCTTGTAAGAGCCTCCGAGTACATCAATAATACTTCTGCATATCTATACACTATAAAATTCTTGCCCGAACCATAATCATTTCTTCCTGCAGTCAATTGATTTGAAGGCAAATAGTGTTTACCGCTAAAAAAATTGGCTCTTGGTGAATTGTTGATGACATCCCCATCAGGCGTGACATTCGAAACAAATGATGGCAAATTTGCATAACTAGGGTCGGA
>JBGTDZ010000174.1:0-3690 GCA_041748055.1 Aquaticitalea sp. | reverse complement strand
AATCCTTTTCAGTAGTTAGAATCAATTCCTTGGTCTGTAAATTGTTGATTTCTTTTGATGTGAACTCATGATGGTCATTAAAATTCAAATGTTCAAATTGTAAGTTTTTAAATTTTAGATATTCCACAAGTGGTTTTGAATTGGCTATTCCTGTGACCAAGGTGAATTTTATATTACTCAATCGCTCAAAATTCTGTTCTATTGTTAGATTTTTTATCACCTCTGAATACCTTATAGAACTAAAAAAAACTTCTTGTTTGGTTGTTGGTTTCAACAATTGAAGAATGCGATGTTTATCTGTTTGGGAAATTGAATCAGGACACTTGGTAACCACAATGACATCAGCGCGATTGGCCCCACTTGCAGGTTCTCTTAAATTTCCGGTTGGAAGCAGCATATCGTTAGGATACAGATTATGATATGCACTCAATAAAATATTGAATCTGCACTTGACTCTACGATGTTGGAACGCATCATCCAGCAAGATGATATCAGGAGATGGTTTCAATCTCAATAAATTGGAAATTCCATTGCGCCTATTTGCATCTACGCTCACAACAATATCATCAAACTTATTATAAAATTGAAACGGTTCATCACCAATCGTTGCGGCGGTAGAATCTTTATCGGCAATAACAAATCCTACAGTTGAACGTTTGTATCCCCTGCTTAAGGTTGCTACTTTATAATCTGGTTTCAACAATCGAATCAAATATTCAATCATCGGTGTTTTGCCAGTACCACCAACGCTTAAATTCCCTACACAAATGGTAGCAATATCATATTCCATGGATGTAAATAGACCCCAATCATACAATTTATTGCGAAGCCAAGTCACCAAAAAATAAATGGGAACAATAGGAAAAAAGATGTATCTGACGATTTTCACGATAACGAAAATATAATATTTTATCTTTGTGATGAACCATATCCCTAAAAATAATATGATTATCCAAGATGTTATCAATTACCTCGAAGAATTGGCACCTTTGCACAATGCTGAAGATTTTGATAATGTAGGTTTATTGGTTGGTAACAAGAAGGAGAAAGTCACTGGGGTTTTGGTCACATTGGATACTTTAGAAATTGTTGTGGAGGAAGCCATTGAAAAAAATTGCAATCTCATTGTGAGCTTTCATCCCATCATTTTCAATGGCTTGAAAAAAATCACTGGAAATTCATATGTGGAACGTGTAGTGATCAAAGCCATTAAGCACAACATCGCCATTTTTGCTATCCACACAGCTCTGGATAATTGTTTGCAGGGTGTGAATGATATTATCTGCAATACTTTAGGCCTTAAAAACAAGAAAATCCTGTTACCTAAACAATTTACCATCAAAAAATTAACGACCTATGTCCCAAATGACGACGCCCTAAAATTAAGGAATGAATTGTTTAAGGCTGGAGCAGGCACAATCGGTAATTATGAAAACTGCAGTTTCAATCTCAAAGGTACAGGAACATACCAAGGCAATGACCAATCCAATCCTATAAAAGGTAGAAAAGGTGTATTGCACCAGGAAGAAGAAACCCAAATTTCAGTTACTTTTCATAAACAATTGGAGCACAAAATCCTGAAATCCCTTTTTGAACATCATCCTTATGAAGAAGTCGCTTTTGAAGTCACAACATTAGACAATTACAATCAAAATATCGGGATGGGAATGGTAGGAGAATTGGACAAAGAGATGAAATCGGAAGATTTTTTATTATTTGTTAAAGACACAATGAATGTTCCTGTTATCAAACATTCAAAAATTATCAAAGATACTGTTAAACGCGTTGCAGTATTGGGAGGTTCAGGGAGTTTCGCCATATCAGCCGCAATGGCAGCAAATGCAGATGTTTTTATCACTTCAGAATTAAAATACCATGACTTTTATGCAGCTGAAGACCAAATCCTATTGGCAGACATAGGACATTATGAAAGTGAGCAGTTCACAAAAAACTTTTTAACCGATTATCTATCAAATAAATTCACTAATTTTGCAGTCGTTTTATCAACAACGATAACGAATCCTGTAAAGTATCTATAAATATGGCAAAAAAAGCTGAACTATCCGGAGAAGAACGATTAAGAGCATTGTACGATTTACAATTAATCGATTCCAGAGTGGACGAAATCAGAAACATAAGAGGCGAACTTCCTTTGGAAGTTAGAGATCTTGAAGATGAAGTAGAAGGTCTGAACACCAGGTTAGAAAAGTTAAATTCCACCTTAGAACTGATCGATAACGACATCAAAGCGAAAAAGAATTTGATGGAAGAAGCAAAATCACTCATAAAAAAATATGGTGAGCAACAGAAAAACGTTCGAAACAATAGAGAATTCAATTCTATCACTAAGGAAATAGAGTTTCAGGAATTGGAGATACAATTGGCTGAAAAGCACATCAAAGAGTATAGAGTACAGATTGAACAGAAAAAAGAAGTGATTACTGAAACGAAGGATCGTTTGAAAGACCGTCAAACACATTTAAAACACAAAAAAAGTGAATTGAATGCAATTTTGGCAGAGACCGAAAAAGAAGAGAACGCCCTTATTGCAAAATCAAACCAATACCAAGAACAAATTGATGATCGATTGATATCAGCTTACCACAGGATTCGCGAAAATGTAAAAAACGGATTGGCTGTAGTAGCAATTGAAAGAGGTGCTTCCGGTGGTTCTTTCTTTACGATTCCTCCTCAGGTTCAAGTGGAGATTGCTTCACGTAAAAAAGTCATTACTGACGAGCATAGCGGACGTATTTTGGTCGATGCCCAATTGGCCGAAGAGCAAAAAGCAAAAATGGAAAAATTGTTTGCAAAATTGAGTTAAGCAAACTATTAGATGATAATGGAAAGCCTTTACAAAATGTAAGGGCTTTTATTTTTGGCGAAACTTTCACATTATAGTTTTAAGTTTTGGAGACCTTTACCGACTATCTATAAAATCGAACTTATGAAATCACTTATTTTATCCTTATCCCTGATATTTTTATTCAACTGCCAAAACAAGGCGCAGGTCAACTCTAAACAAAAAGAAGTTGTTACTGCTCAAGCAATGGAAGTCCCGATGGAAAACGGAAAAGCCAAAGCCTATTTTGCAAGCGGATGCTTTTGGTGCGTTGAGGCCATATACGAACATGTAAAAGGCGTTGATGAAGTCATCAGTGGATATGCTGGTGGACATACAAAAAACCCTACATATGAATCAAGTAACACTGGAAGTACTGGGCACGCGGAAGCGGTTGAAGTAATCTACAATCCCAATGTGGTAAGTTTTGCAACTTTGGTCGACGTGTATTTTGGATCGCAAGATCCTACCCAAGTAAATGGCCAAGGTCCGGACAAAGGTTCCCAATATCGCTCCATTATTTTTTACCAAAATGACGAACAAAAGAATACTATAGAGGAGAAAAAATCTGCTTTAAGCAAAAAATTAAATGAGAAAATTGCCGCCGAAGTATATCCATTCCAGAAATTTTGGATAGCAGAAGATTATCATCAAAACTATGAGCGCTTACATCCAGAAAATCCATACATTCAAAATGTGTCTATTCATAGATTTAATCGATTTAAGGAAAAATTTCCTGAATTGGTAAAGAAATAGAAAAAATAAATTTACATATCAACCTACAAGTCCCGACGCTTCGGGGTAAAAATCCCTGTAGGTTTTTTTTATGCAATTTTGGTCGCTTTCAA
>JBGTDZ010000173.1:0-7983 GCA_041748055.1 Aquaticitalea sp. | reverse complement strand
TTTGTTAATATAATTTAACAACTTACTTTTGTTTACAATTAACACTTAAAAATTAAATTATTAAGAATATGAAAAATCTTAGCAGATTATTTATTGCAACGTTGCTATTATTGAGCTTCAGCAACGCTAATGCACAAGATGGGAACAATCCTTGGGCTATAGGAGTTGGTATCAACGCAGTTGACTTTTATCCTGTAGGTGAGAGTGAGCCTCTCGGCGAATACTTTGACGAGTATTTCAATGTCTCTGACCATTACAATTTTTTACCTTCTTTATCGTCAATTTCTGTTTCTAGATATTTAGGCGGTGGATTTGTTTTCGCAGCTGCAGGAACAATCAATGAAATTGACAAAATCGGTGATGCGTCAGCTGATGATTTATCATATTATGGAGTAGACGGAACTATCAAATATAGTTTTGGAAGCATATTTAATAACGCTTGGTTTGACCCTTACTTAGGTGTCGGTGGAGGTTATACATGGGTTGATGAAATCGGGGCTGGTACTTTAAACGGTACTCTTGGTTTTAATCTTTGGTTTTCAGAAAACATTGGTGTTACAGTTCAGTCAGCTTACAAACATTCATTTGAAGATTATTTAGCTAAGCATTTTCAACACACTGTAGGTTTGGCAATCAAATTTGGTGGAAAAGACACAGATGGCGATGGTATTTATGATAAAGATGATGCCTGTCCTGAAGTTGCTGGTTTAGCTGCATTCAACGGTTGCCCAGATTCTGATGGAGATGGTATAGAAGATGCAAAAGATGATTGTCCAAACGAAGCTGGTTTAGCCGAATTCAACGGATGTCCAGATTCTGATGGTGATGGTGTTCCTGACAATAAAGATGCTTGTCCTACAGTAGCGGGTCTAAAAGAATTAGCTGGTTGTCCAGATGCTGACGGTGATGGTGTGGCTGATAAAGACGATGAATGTCCTAACGTAGCTGGTCCTGCTGCAAACAAAGGTTGTCCTTGGCCAGATAGAGATGGTGATGGTGTATTGGACAAAGATGACAAATGTCCTGATGAAGTTGGAACAGTTGCAAACAATGGCTGTCCAGAAATTAAACCAACCGTTGAAGTAATGAAACAGTTGAATGATTATGCTAGAACTATCTTGTTTGATACTGGAAAAGCCACATTCAAAAAAGAATCTATACAAACCTTAGAGTCTATGAATGCTATCTTTAAAGAGTATCCAAAAGCTGATTTCCATATCGATGGTCATACTGATAGTGTAGGTTCTGACAAATCAAACCAATTGCTTTCTGAAAGAAGAGCGAATGCTGTAAGAGATTGGTTAATTGCCAATGGAATTGACCAAGCTAGATTGGAAGCTAGAGGATTTGGAGAAGCTAATCCAATTGATTCAAACACTACTGCTGGTGGAAGAACAAATAACAGACGTGTTGAAGTTTTACTTAGATAAATAAAGTTTCTAAAATAAATAAGTGTAAAAACGCCCCGAAATACGGGGCGTTTTTTATTTTTATGCTATGACAAGTTTTCTTGAAGATGTTATAATAGATCTACAAAAAAAGGGTGTTGATTTCTCTCAACTTACCTTCATTCTCCCAAGCAAAAGAGCAGGGATTTTCTTGAAGCATCTCCTAACCAAAAATTTGCATAAAACATTATTTGCTCCCACCATAGTTTCAATAGAAGAATTTATTGAAAGCATATCCGAATTAGAGTATATTTCAAATGCTGAATTGCTATTCGAATTTTATGATGCTTACCTCAATATGACACCTCAAGATCAAATTGAACCGTTTGATAATTTTTCTAAATGGGGACAATTGTTACTTCAGGATTTTAATGAAATAGATCGATATCTCATTCACACCGATATGATTTTCGGGTATTTAAGAGCAATCAAAGAAATTGATCATTGGTCACTTGCCACAATTCAAACAGAAACCATTAAAAATTATATTTCTTTTTGGAACCGACTACAATTATATTATGACCAACTCCAAGATCAATTGATAACCAAGAAAAAAGGGTATCAAGGTTTGGTGTACAGAGAGGCGGCAGATGGTATTAAACACTATATGGCTTCCAATCTGGATAAGAAATTCGTATTTGTGGGATTTAATGCGCTCAATAAAGCAGAAGAAATCATTATTCAGAATTTATTACAACAAAATTTGGCTTCTATATATTGGGATATTGATAAAACGTTCATGGATAACCCAATTCATGATGCAGCGCACTTCATGCGTGCCCATAAAAACAATTGGCCTTACTTTGAAAAACAACCTTTTCAATGGGTAAGCTCCCATTATTCATCAAATAAACATATTGAGGTTATTGGAACTCCAAAAAATGTAGGCCAGGTAAAGCACATTGGTGAAATAGTGTCCATCCTTAACGAAAAAAATCACAATCCACTAAGAACTGCTGTTATACTGGGAGATGAAGCCTTGCTGATACCTTTGCTGAACAGTCTCCCGGAAGGAGTTGATGCCGTTAATATTACCATGGGCTTACCTTTAAGAGCAATCCCTTTAGCTTCATTATTTGAAGAATTGTTTGATATTCATAAAAATGAGACGTCTAGCTTATATTATAAAAATGTAACCTCCACTTTATCCCATCAATTTATAAAACCGTTGTTTGATGATGGTCAGATAAATCATTCAGATAGCATTCTATCACATATACACGCCAACAATGTAGGCTATCTTTCACTAGACAAATTAATAGAACTTGCAAATGGCAAGGCAAATGTCATTGACATCATATTTGGTTCATGGCAAGACAACCCAAAAAATGCCATTGAACAATGCTCCAAACTCATTTATTTGATCAAAGATTACTTAACTGTCGAAAAGTCAAAAAACTTACTGGCATTAGAATATCTATATAGATTTAATGAACTATTTAACGAACTAGGGTCATTGAATGCATCTTATCATCATATCAATAACATTTCTTCTTTGTTGAGCCTCTATAAAGAACTTCTAAAAAGTGAAACGCTCGATTTTAAAGGTGAGCCATTGCAAGGGCTTCAAATCATGGGAATGTTGGAGTCTCGGGTGCTCGATTTTGAAACAGTTATAATAAGTTCAGTGAATGAAGGTGTGCTTCCCGCAGGAAAGAGCAATAATTCATTTATTCCTTTTGATGTAAAACTGGAGAACGGATTGCCTACCTACAAAGAAAAAGATGCTGTATACACCTATCATTTTTATAGACTTTTGCATCGCGCAAAAAATATTTATATTATATACAATACAGAACCGGATGTGCTGAATGGCAGGGAAAAAAGCCGATTCATTACCCAATTGGAAATTGAGAAGTTACATCCCATAAACCACTATATTCTCTCGCCAAATGTTCCGTCACTAAAAACTAGGCTTCAAACTATTCAAAAAACAGACAAAGTCTTCGAAGCACTGAGGGCAATTGCCTTAAAAGGATTTTCGCCTTCTTCGTTGACCAATTACATCCGAAATCCAATTGATTTTTATTATGAAAAGATTCTAGGAATCAAAAGTTATGAGGAAATTGAAGAAACCGTTGCCGCCAATACTCTTGGAAATGTTATCCACGAAACTTTGGAAGACTTTTACAGACCTTTAAAAAACAAGTTTTTAACGGAAAAGGAATTGGAGCTAATGAAATCTTCCATTTCCAAAACTGTTGAAATTCATTTTAAAAACCATTACAAAGAAGGTGATATCACCAAAGGGAAAAATCTTATCATTTTTGAAATTGCAAAACGCTACCTCCATAATTTTCTGAACAAGGAACTTGAAACCGTAAAAGCTGGAAATATGATAATGATTGTCGATGTAGAAAGGGAAATTAGGGTTCCAATACATATTGAGGGAATAGATTTCCCCGTATTTTTAACAGGAACTGTCGATAGGGTCGATGAATATAATGGGGTCCTACGAATCATAGATTACAAAACCGGAAAAGTGGAACAAAATAAAGTTGAAGTCATCAATTGGGGCGATATCACAACAGATTATATAAAGTATAGCAAAAGCTTTCAGGTACTGGCTTATGTATTCATGCTCAATGAACTCGAACAATTTTCAAAACCTGTTGAAGGTGGGATTATTTCCTTTAAAAATCTTAAAGGTGATTACTTCTTAAAATTTACTCAGAAAGACAAGACTGGAAAAGGGGCAGATAAAGACCAACTGATAACTCAAGAAACTTTAAATGAATTTGGCATCCAGCTAAAAAATCTCATTATAGAAATCTGCAATGTCGAAATTGACTTTGTGGAAAAGTCCATTCCATAAAAAAGTGAATGTATTCCAAAATCAAAACCCTTGTAAAATCAAACCTTACAAGGGTTTTCTGTGGAGAAGATGGGGCTCGAACCCACGACCTCTTGGCTGCCAGCCAAACGCTCTAGCCAACTGAGCTACATCCCCAAATTAATTTTACGCCATCTTCGTCCGGCTGCAGACTTAAAGTATTTCTCTCTCTTTCTAGCTTCCATTCTTGTGCTGTAACGCTCTGTGTAAATCAATTCCCAAGGAACAAATGCTTTGGTTGACTTCACAGAACCAGAATTATGAGTATTCAATCTATCCATAAATTCAGACGACAATCCAACATAATAACGGTCAAATTTAGAACTATAAATGATGTATACAATGTACATTTCTCAAAATCCTAAACGCTCCCCGCCCGAACGTGCCGTTCGGTACGGGCGGGTAGCCAACTGAGCTACATCCCCAAAATTTTGACGAAAGTAATAAAAAAAGTAAATGATTCCTATTTTAATCCACTCAATACCAAAACTGGTAAGGTTGTATAGAAATCCTTTTTTAAGATGGTGCTATTCTCCCAAAGCTTTGTGAAAAACCCTCTTTTTCGTCTCACCACACACAACATATCTGGGTCATTCGACTTATAATGTTCTAAAACCCCCTGGTAGGTTGTAGGATTATCGGAATAAATTGTTTCACTTACTAAACTTGCCAAATCCGTATTGACATCAAAATCTCCTTCATTATGGAATGGAGTCCTGACCAACAATAAATTGATTTTCGCTTTATATTGTTCCTGAATGGCCTTTAATGGAATCAACGCGTCAGTATTCTTAATAATCGCCGATTTAACGGCCATTAAGATATTGCCTACAGGTCTATATTTATAACCTTCCGGCACAATAAGCGCAGGCATATTGGTCTGTTTGATGATTTTACCTGAGGTTTCACCCAAGAATACTTCGTCTTTAATGGAAGTGGTTCTTGGCTCTATCAATATCAAATCGATATCCGCAGCTTGGCATACCAGTTCCAAAGTGTCAATGAGTTTTCCTTTAAACGTTTTTACAATGACCTCAACTCCTTTCGTATCGACATTTTTAATGTGCGATTTTAGAAATTCCATACTTTCACGTTCCAATATATGGTCGATCTTAACGATTGTGCCAGCTTTTGTATAGACATTAAATATTTGTATGACATAGAGTTTTGCCCCAAATTCCTTGGCAAAATCCACAGCATATTGTAAATGACTGACAGCATTTTTGGACGAACCTACGGGGACTAAAATATTCTTCATCATTAAAAATTAAAAACTAAATTTACAAATGTCTTTACAAAAGTAAACATTAAAAATGATTCGGAACGCCACCAAGGAAGATATAGATTGCATCTTGAAGATTACAAAACAATGTGCCATATTTATGATACAGAAAGGTATCCTTCAGTGGAATGAGCATTATCCAAATAGACAGGCATTTGAAAAGGACGTAGAAAAGAGGGAATTGTATGTGCTCGAAAAAGAAAATTCAGTTATTGGTTGCATCGTTATATCAACGTTTATGGATGAGGAATACATACCCATAAAATGGCTGACTTCAAACGAAAACAACATTTACATACATCGTTTGGCATTACACCCCGAACATCAAGGAAATGGATTTGCACAACAGCTAATGTCCTTTGCAGAAACTTTTGCCAAAGAACATGGATATACTTCCATTCGGTTGGATACCTTTTCCCAGAATAATAGAAACCAAAAGTTTTACGAACAACGCGGATATCAACGTTTAGGAAATATCAACTTTCCAAAGCAGAGCGAGTTTCCATTTTATTGTTATGAACTTGTATTATAAAATCAATTAAATTTAACAGAATAAAACCTATTCAAAATGGAAATAATGGAATTTTTAAGTGGTAATGGATTGTTTCTCTTGCTTGCTATTGTCCTGATAGTGGTATTTTTCTACAACAGGAGAAAAAATAAATAAATTATCTCGTTTTGAGCCATCCCGTAATGCTCAAACGAAGCGTAGTTACTGGTTTTACTTCGTGCTCAATTTCTTGACTTTCAAAAATAACCACGCGTCCAGGAAAAGGATAAATAACTTTTTCGGCTTCTTGTCCATTTTTATTCAAATATAGTACCAACTCGCCCCCATTTTCCAATGACCAGCCTTCTTCATTCAAATAAACCACAAAAGACAATTTGCGCCTGTCATCATTTTGGAACGTGTCGATATGTCGTTTGTAGAAAGTTCCTGTAGGATATAAAGCATAGTGAAATTCTTTTTGCATTATGCCCAAAAAACATGTTTTATTGAGATAAGCAACCAAATCATTTATTTTTTTGAAAAATATAGATTCAGCGTAGTTGGACTTTAATTCATCAATCCATAAAATGACATCACCGCGTATCGATTTAACGATCAATTGATTCGCATGATTTCCAATAGCGGCTTTTTTAAATAGGTCTTCATCATATTTTTCCAACAATGATTCTCTTAGGGCCAAAACTTCTTCTGCGTCAAAGAAATTTTCCACGATGGCATATTTATGTGAAATAATGTTCTCAATGATGACTTCGTACAAAGGATTTTCTATAAAAGGCAATTCATCAAAAAGTGCATTCATAATTCAAATTTTGCAAATACCTACAAATAAAAGTGCCAATTATCGGCCAAATGTAATCCAAAAACGAATTCCTTTTACAAAACCATTATCTTTGCAGTGAAAATGAAATCGCAATGAGCACCATCCGCATTACAAAACAATTTTCTTTTGAAACTGGCCACGCCCTTTATGGATATGATGGCAAGTGCAAGAATGTTCACGGGCATAGCTATAAACTTTCCGTAACGGTCATCGGTGAGCCTATTCAGGAAAACAACAACGTAAAATATGGGATGGTCATCGATTTTAGCGATCTGAAAAAAATTGTAAAGACTGAAATCGTTGATGTGTTTGACCATGCTACGGTTTTTAACAAAAACACCCCCCATGTGGAATTGGCTAAAGAGTTGGGAGATAGGGGCCACAATGTGCTTTTGGTGGATTACCAACCCACAAGCGAAATGATGGTGATTGATTTTGCTGAAAAAATCAAAAAATATTTGCCTGAAAACATTCGACTTCATTCATTGAAACTTCAAGAAACCGAAACAAGTTTTGCAGAATGGTACGATTCTGATAATCACTAAGCGGCATTCAGTCGCAGTGGGCAATCCAAGTAGTTATTGATTATATTGGTCATGTTAAAAATGACATTTGTGGATTCGTGGTCAAAATTTTTATCTTTACCAAATGAATATTCCAGCCGGAAAAAATATATACTTCGCATCCGACAATCATTTGGGTGCACCAACCTCTGAATTGTCCCGCCCACGTGAACAAAAATTTGTGTCATGGTTGGATGTAGTCAAAAAAGATGCAGCAGCTATCTTTTTGCTTGGCGATTTATTTGATTTTTGGTTTGAATACAAAACTGTGGTGCCAAAGGGATTTACGCGAACTTTTGGGAAATTGGCCGAAATAAGCGATTCGGGCATTCCTATTTATTATTTCGTTGGCAACCATGACCTTTGGATGCATGGTTATTTTGAAGATGAATTGAATATTCCAGTGTATCATCAACCAAAAGAATTCACATTTAATGACAAAACCTTTTTTATCGGACACGGCGATGGTTTAGGTCCTGATGACAAAGGATACAAACGAATGAAAAAAGTATTTACCAATCCCTTT
>JBGTDZ010000172.1:0-11243 GCA_041748055.1 Aquaticitalea sp. | reverse complement strand
TCGGATTGGAGAACATGATGCCAAAATAGATACGAGAAGGATTATTGCTAAATTTTTCATTTCGTTTTTATTTTAAAGATACAGATTTTTGAATTTATTTGTTTACTTATTATCTATCCACTTCAATTTTGTTTACAGAACTTATATTGTAGCCAGCAGAAACTTAACCAAAAAAGCAAACCAAAAAATTATCTATTTTCCAAATGAGGTGCAATATAAAGGGGACACCAAACACACTTAAAGATGTTGCGTTTCAAAGATCAGGTTAAAGTGTTTTCCTCAGGTTTAGGAACTTTTATTTTACTAGATACCATCATGGATACTGCTGCGTCACCACTAATATTGATGACAGTTCTGCACATATCCAATGGCCGATCTATGGCGAATATCAATGCCAGTCCTGCTTCAGGTATTCCTGCCTGTGCAAGGACGATTACGAGCATGACCATACCTGCACCCGGAACCGCTGCCGAACCTATTGAGGCCAAAGTGGCTGTAGCAATGATACCCAGTTGGGTAGCTAATGAAAGCTCCATACCGAAGGCTTGTGCAATAAAGACAGCAGCGACCGCTTGGTACAAACTGGTTCCGTCCATATTGATTGTGGCTCCAATGGGAAGCACAAAACTTGCGACTTCTTTAGGGACTTTTAGATGTTCTTCTACTCGTTCCATAGTTACTGGTAGCGTCGCAGCACTCGAACTGGTTGAAAACGCAAGTAATTGGGCTGGCGCGATACCTTTAAAAAAGAACCCTGGCGACTTTCGAGCAAATATCCAAACTATAGCAGCGTAAACCCCCAACATGCATACTAAGCCAATTATAACTGTAATGGCATACAAGGCCAATGCTGAAAATAGATCAAAACTTGGTGATTCTACCACAAGTGCGGCGAGCAATGCAAAAACACCATAAGGCGCCGTTGCCATAATCAAGTCTATAATCTTCAGGATGACATCATTAAAACCGTCAAAAAACTTTTTAACCGGTTTGGAAGACTTTTTTGGGATTAAAATGAGCCCAACCCCAAATAGAATCGCGAAAAAAATCACTTGTAGCATACTAGTGTTGTCACTTGCTGCGAAAAAAATATTATCGGGAACAATGTCTATCAGTGCCTGTAGAGGTCCGCTTTGCTCCTGCTCCTTCGCCATATCGATTCTTTTGGTTGCATCTTCCTTGTAACTGTTTAGAAGTTCAGTTCGGGTTTCTGCTCCAATGGCATTTCCAGGTTTGACGATATTGACCAATCCTAGACCAATTGAAACTGCCAGTACGGTGGTAAGAATAAAAGTTACTATCGTACGAGTGCCCATTTCAGAAAGTTTTGATATATCTTTTAAATCTGATATCCCCTTGATGAGCGATGCCAGAATCAATGGTACGGCAATGAGTTTTAAACAATTGATGAAAATAGTGCCAAACGGCTTTATCCAGTCCCGAACGAATTGGGGTCCCCAGCTAAAATTTGTGAGTAAAAGTGCAAAGAGTACACCCGCTGCCATTCCTATAAGGATCTGCCAGTGCAAGGCCATTTTTTTATTCATCTTTCAAATTTTTTAGAATGATTTGCGAATGTGTTTGTACGACATGTACTGCGTAGTTTAGGGACGAAGGTAAATAAAAATCCAGTATGTTAACATGTTTATCAGAGAGCTTCTGACATTTTTAAGAATTTGAATCCAGTATGGATAAAGTGCTCATAACAGTAGTCCTTTAACCAAACTTTATTAAGCGGTGCCTTAAGTTCAGCCTCAATGAAATGATGTATTAATTCAACATCTTCCAAAGTTTATCCTTCAATTCGGTAAGACCTTGTTGGGCAACGGAAGAAATAAACAAGTAATCTATAGGAAGTGTTTTGTCCAATTCGGTTTTAAGTTCTGCTTTTAATTCATCATCAAGCATATCACATTTGGAAATGGCAATAATACGATCCTTATCAAGCATTTCGGGATTATATCGACGGAGTTCGTCCAACAATATGTCGTATTGTTTATGGATATCCTTTGCATCTGCTGGAATCAAAAATAGCAGTATTGAGTTTCTTTCTATATGTCTCAAAAAATAGTGTCCAAGACCTTTGCCTTCAGCAGCACCTTCAATGATACCGGGAATATCTGCCATCACAAAAGTCTTGAAATCGCGATACTCCACAATTCCCAGATTAGGTTTCAAGGTAGTAAACTCATAATCAGCAATTTTAGGCGTCGCCGATGTTACAACTGACAATAGTGTTGATTTGCCTGCATTTGGAAAACCAACCAATCCAACATCAGCTAAGACTTTGAGTTCCATAAGAATGTCCTTTTCCTGTTTTGGCATACCTGGTTGCGAATGTCTTGGCGTTTGGTTTGTAGAAGTCCTAAAATGCCAATTTCCCAAGCCTCCCATTCCGCCTTCTACAATGATTTTTTCTTCACCATGTTCGGTGATTTCAAAAAGAACCTGATCCGTTTCGGCATCTTTAACAACTGTTCCCAATGGTACATCCACAAAAACATCCTCGCCATCAGCACCTGTACTTCTACTCTTACTTCCATGTTCGCCATGTCCTGCTTGGATGTGCTTTTTGAATTTTAAGTGCAGTAAGGTCCAAAGGTTTTCGTTACCCTTAATTATCACATGTCCACCACGACCTCCATCTCCACCATCGGGTCCACCTTTGGTGATGAATTTCTCACGATGTAAGTGCATGGAACCCTTGCCTCCATTACCGGATGTGACGTTCATTTTTACGTAGTCTACGAAATTTCCTTCGGTCATTTTTTTACTTGATTAATCGGGTAATTGTTTAATTGTGTAATCGCTATTATGGTTAATTGTTTGGGTTTAGTTGTGATTTTTTTAAGGCGTTTATTTTGTTTGATACTTTTGTTATTTGTTGTCTGATGGTGATGTAAGTTTCTTCGGTAATATAATTTAATCGTTTTGAAATGATGAGTTGGCAGAGAAGCTCCATTGTTGAGCTGAATGCCACTGTTGAAAAATGGGCTTTATCTTTATTGGTTATGCGCGATGTTCCTTCGGCTATGTTGGAGGCGATTGAAATTGAACATCTTCGCATTTGGCTTACTATATTGTATGTTTCAGAACTTGGAAAATGATTTGTGACTTTGTAAATAGATTCTACCAAATCAATTGCATCCTGCCAAACATGTAACTTCTCAAACGAATGCTCATACATATATCATGTAGATTTTAGAGTTACACGATTAAACACTTAAAGGATTGAACAGTTAAACGATTAAACGGTTACACGATTAAACACCTCTTATAATTTATCTATGACAGTACTCAGTCGCTCCGTGATTTCCTCAACACTTCCAACACCATCGACACCAAAATATTTGTTCTGTGCTTTGTAGTAGTCTTTAAGTATGGCTGTTTTCTTATAGTATTCAGCAACGCGATTGCGAATGATGTTTTCATCAGAATCATCTGGCCGTCCACTGGTTTTGCCACGACCTAACAACCGTTGTACCAGAATTTCATCATCGACTTCCAAAGCAATCATTGCGCAGATTTCAGAATCCTTTTCTTCCATCAACGCCTCCAATGCATTTGCTTGGGCATCTGTGCGGGGAAATCCATCGAATATAAATCCTTTGGCATCAGTATTTTTTTCGACTTCGGCAGCCAACATGTCGATGGTTACCTTATCGGGAACCAATTCCCCTTTATCCATATAAGATTGTGCCAACATTCCCAGAGCGGTTTCATTCTTGATATTGTTTCGAAACACATCTCCTGTTGAAATATGGATAAGATGATACTTTTCCTTTAAAACATCAGCTTGTGTTCCTTTTCCTGCTCCTGGAGGTCCAAATAGGACGATATTCGTCATGTGTTGCGTTGTTTTAAGTTGGTAAACCTCGGGGAAATCACGTCCCAATCCGTCAAAATCCAGTCCGTAACCTACGATGAATTTATTTGGAATTTCCATACCAACATAATGTAATTTGAAATCTTTTTTGTAGGCTTCCGGCTTGTGAAATAAGGTGGCTATTTTTAGCTCTTTAACCTTTTCTTTCTTAAAAATCCGATGCACCTCTGCCAATGTTTTGCCGGAATCGATGATATCTTCCAAGATAACTACGGTTCTTCCGGTCAAATCTTGAGTCAACCCAATCAATCGTTGAATATCCTCTGTTGATTTCAGCCCTTCATAAGATGCCAATTTGATAAAAGTAACTTCACATGGTTTTGGAAATTTTTTTACAAAGTCGCTGACAAACATGAACGAACCGTTAAGGATACCGATGAATACGGGTACGACGTCGCCCAAATCATTGGCAATCTCTTCGGCCATACGTGCAACGGTGACCTGTATTTCCTGCTCGGAAATAAAAGGTTTAAAGTGCAAATCGTGTAGCTTTATCAATTTAAATCTATTTTTAAAGGTGCAAAGATACGGTTTTGATTTACGATTTGCGATTTTTGATTTACGATTTTAAGAGTTTAGCCGTATTTTTGTGGTGTTACTGTGATATATTCAAATAGAATTTTCCTCCTCGTGGAGCTTCAACATGAACTATTTTTCTTCCGATTTTAAACTAGGTATTCTTGGTGGCGGCCAATTGGGCAAAATGATGCTCAATGATACCCGAAAGTTCGATATTTACACCTGCGTTTTAGACCCAAGTGATGATGCGCCCTGCAAAATTGCCTGCAATGAATTCCATAAAGGTGATTTAATGGATTTTGATATGGTGGTCAACTTCGGAAAGAAGGTAGATGTATTGACTATTGAAATTGAAAACGTCAATGTGGATGCCCTGGAATCTTTAGAGAAACATGGCATTAAAGTCTATCCATCATCAGACACTTTGCGGACCATTCAAAACAAAGCCACACAAAAATTGTTTTATATTGATAATGGCATTCCAACCGCGGAATTTGTTCGGTTTGCCTATGTTTCAGAAATAGAGGATGCGATTGATAATGGTGGTTTACAATTACCATTTGTCTGGAAAGCCACCAAATTTGGTTATGACGGCAATGGCGTTAAAGTTGTGAGAACCAAGGACGATTTAAGGGAGCTGAAAGATGGAGAGTGCATTGCAGAAACAATGATTCAATTTAAGAATGAATTGGCAGTGATTGTCAGTAGAAATGCGAATGGCGAAGTCAAGACATATCCTGTTGTGGAAATGGAATTTCATCCCGAAGCCAATCAAGTGGAATATGTCATTTGTCCTGCAAGAATTGATACGCTTGTGGCCATAAAGGCACAAGAGATAGCTTTGAAAGTATCGAAAGCGTTCAATCATGTCGGATTATTGGCAGTTGAAATGTTCCAAACCTCAACCGATGAGATTCTGGTGAATGAAGTTGCTCCAAGACCCCACAATTCGGGGCATCATACCATAGAATCGAGTTATACATCACAATTTGAACAGCATTTGCGTTGCATTTTGAATTTACCCTTAGGAAATACTGAAAACAAAGTTGCAGGAGTCATGGTGAATTTGGTCGGCGCCGAGGGTTTTAACGGCGATGTTGTTTATGAGAACATTGAACAGATTATGAAAATGCCAGGCGTGACACCACATATTTATGGCAAAAAACAAACGCGTCCTTTTAGAAAAATGGGACATGTGACGATTGTCAACGAAGATTTAAATGAAGCGAGACAGATTGCTGAAGATGTTAAGAATACTATTAAAGTGATAAGCAAGTAATTTCAAAAATAATTGGACTCAAGAAATGAAATAGTTGTTTTTAAGCCTTTGTCTGAAGATAGTGAATTTGATGTCATTTTAGATAATAAATATGAAACTTTTTGGGCTACGGAACATGATATTTCTCAATTATTCAAAAGGGATAGAACGGTTATAAGTAAGCATTTAAAGAATATTTTTAAAGAGGGAGAACTTAATAAAAATTCAGTATGTGCAAATTTTGCACATACTGCATCAGACGGAAAGACATATCAAGTTACACATTATAATTTAGACGTCATAATCTCAGAGGATTGCTGCATGGCTATTTGTTTGGTACTTAGTTAAAAACTCATTCCTTTACAATCCAAAAGGGAGTAAAAAAACAGCAAATAATGCTTTGGTTGCCTTAACTTTGATGATTGCCGAAAGCAAACCTCAAGAAAAGGACTTGATAGTGAGAGTCATCATTAATTTAATCAATTCAGATAATGAGTAAAGTAGGAATCATCATGGGAAGCAAAAGCGACTTGCCGGTTATGCAGGAAGCCATTGATATTTTAAAACAATTTGGCATTGAAACAGAAGTTGATATTGTCTCTGCCCATCGAACGCCTGAGAAATTGTTTGATTATGGTAAAAACGCCCACACTAGAGGCTTCGCGGTCATTATTGCTGGCGCTGGTGGTGCGGCACACCTGCCGGGAATGATTGCGTCTCTATCTCCACTTCCAATAATCGGTGTCCCAATTAAAAGTAGCAATTCCATCGATGGTTGGGATTCTGTGCTATCTATTCTTCAAATGCCTGCAGGAGTTCCTGTGGCCACGGTGGCCTTGAATGGTGCAAAGAACGCGGGAATCTTGGCGGCACAAATCTTGGGGAGTTCTGAAATAAGGGTTTTGGAAAAAATCATTGCTTATAAAGAGGAATTAAAAGCCAAAGTCATAGCATCTTCTGACAATTTAAAATAAAAAAACCGCGACCGAAATCGAGGTTTTTTCTGCTATTAATCAATTATATATGAGTAACATACAAAATGCTTCAATATAATTATTTACAAAAATAAAAATATAATTGAAATTAGAGCAAAATATTGGATCAAAATGGTTTTTAATTTTTGAAATTAACTGTATTTAACATTATCAATAAAAAAATTCGCACAGGCAATAATGAATATTTTAAACACACCATTTGACACTTTATATAATACCGCTCCATTTTCCCAAATTAAAAATGAGCATTTTCTACCTGCCATTAAGTTGGCAATTGAGGATGCAAAAAAGGAGATTTCCGCCATTATAAAATCGCCTGAAAAACCAAGTTTTACAAATACCATTGAAGCATTGGAATTTTCAGGGCAACAATTGGAGCGCATATCGAGTATTTTCTTTAATCTGAACTCCGCCGAAACTAATGACGAGATCCAAAAAATAGCTCAGGAAATTTCACCATTATTAGCTGAATTCAGCAATGATATTACCTTAAACGAAACATTGTTCGAACGAGTGAAAATAGTTTTTGACCAAAAGAATTCGCTAGATTTAAATGTAGAACAAACAACACTTCTAGACAAAAAGTACAAGAATTTTTCACGGAATGGTGCCAATTTGCCACAAGATAAAAAGAACATTCTTCGCGAGATTGATAAAGAATTGAGCCGACTGAAATTGACATATGGAGAAAATGTGTTGGCTGAAACCAATAATTTTGAGATGCACATTGTTAATGAAGATGAATTATCTGGTTTGCCAGAAGGTGAATTGGAATCCGCAAAGCAGTTGGCAGAATCCAAAAACAAGCAAGGCTGGTTATTTACATTGGATTATCCCAGTTACATTCCTTTCATGACCTATGCGGATAACCGTGTGTTACGCAAGAAAATGGCGATTTCCGCTGGAAAAAAAGCATTCAAGGGTAATAAATTTGACAATCAAAATAATGTATTGCGTATAGCTAAATTACGTTTTGAACGTGCGCAACTATTGGGTTATAAAACCCATGCGCATTTTGTTTTGGAAGAACGTATGGCAAAAACACCACAAAAAGTTGGTGCTTTTTTGGATGAATTATTGGCAAAAGCCAAACCAGCTGCGATCAGGGAATTTAAGGAATTACAACTATTCTCAAAAGGATTGAATAGCCTTAAACAACTGGAAAAATGGGACTCAGCCTATTATGCCGAAAAGCTCAAACAGAAACAATTTGATTTGGATGATGAGAAATTGAAACCCTATTTTAAATTGGAGAATGTAATCAATGGTACCTTTATCATTGCCAAAAAATTATATGGATTGCATTTTGAGGAAATAACGAATATAGATAAATATCATGAGGATGTTTTGACCTACAAAGTCACGGATGAAAACGCTGTGTTGATTTCTGTTTTTTACGCCGATTTTTTCCCTAGAGCCGGAAAACGTAACGGTGCTTGGATGACCTCATACAAACCACAGTATGTTAAAAATAATAAGAATGAAAGGCCCCACATTTCCATTGTTTGCAATTTTACAAAGCCCACAAAAAGCAAGCCTTCATTATTGACCTTTAATGAGGTGACCACCTTGTTTCATGAATTTGGCCATGCGCTGCACGGCATGCTTGCCAACACGACCTATCCGAGTTTGTCAGGAACGAGTGTATTCTGGGATTTTGTGGAATTACCAAGTCAGGTGTTTGAAAATTGGTGCTACGAGAAAGAAGCCTTGGAGTTATTTGCAAAACATTATCAAACCGGCGAAGTCATTCCGATGGATATGGTTCATAAAATAAAAAATTCAGCCGCTTTTCATGAAGGGATGCAGACGTTGCGCCAAATAAGTTTTGGATTATTGGATATGAGTTGGCATGGCATTGACCCCTCTGAAATCACAGATGTAAAGGCACATGAATTGAAAGCATTTGAAGGCACACAGTTGTTTCCTGATGTTGAAAAAAATTGCATGAGCACTTCCTTTTCGCACATTTTTCAAGGTGGCTACTCATCAGGATATTATAGTTACAAATGGGCGGAAGTATTGGACGCGGATGCCTTTGAATTTTTTAAGGAAAAAGGCCTTTTTGATAAGGAAGTCGCCACAAAATTTAAGGACAATGTATTATCGCAAGGAGGCATAGAAGATCCGATGGTATTATACAAACGTTTCAGAGGCCAAGAACCACGACCTGATGCGTTGTTGAAAAGGGCGGGGTTAATTGAGAAATAAGCGATTCCTTTTTAACTACTTAATAGATTTTATTATATTTTTGAAAAAAATCGCTATAGCATCCAATGCCAGAACATCAATTGAATCCAAATAACTGGATTGACCTTTATTCTGATTATCTTTTTAACTACACGATAACTCGTGTAAATGACAGAGAGATTGCCAAGGATTTGGTTCAGGACACCTTTTTTGCTGGGCTCAAGTCGATGAAGAACTTTAAAGGCGAAGCAAGCGAACGTACTTGGCTGATCTCGATATTAAAACGGAAAATAATCGATCATTATCGAAAAATAAATTCCAATAAGGGCAAGGCTGAAGTTCGGATGACCTACATCAGTGATGATCTTGAAGGCGATTGGCTCGA
Source organism: Aquaticitalea sp. (assembly GCA_041748055.1). GTDB lineage: Bacteria > Bacteroidota > Bacteroidia > Flavobacteriales > Flavobacteriaceae > JBPOFM01. The sequence continues at coordinate 2,010 of JBGTDZ010000172.1, read as the reverse complement.
AGAGCGTGTGGAAGACGAACATTATCTCAATGCGCAAGAAACACTTGAAAATTCTGAACTTGGAGACGCAATTTATGATTGTATGAGTAAGTTATCTGGCAAGCAAGCGACTGTATTTAAAATGAAAACAATTTTAGGCTATGAAACAGAAGCTATCTGTAGTGAAATGAACATCACGGCTTCTAATCTTTGGGTCATTATACATCGTGCAAGGGTACAGATGGCAGAGTGTTTGGAAAAAAACTGGTTCTAACTAACAAAATAATTCTTTCTAATGAAGGAAAAAACAAAAATATTTTTATTTATTTCGTGTGAAGAAGCCTATGAAATTTGCGACAAATCGCAGTATGGTGAGGCAACTTTGTGGGAAATAGTCAAATTGAATTTGCGCTTTATTTGGTGTCATTTCACTCAAGCATACGTAAAGAAAAACAGAAAACTCACGCAAGCGATTAAAGTTTCAAACTTACAAAGTTTAAATAAAACGGAGCGCGAATTGCTGATAGAGAAATTCAACCAAGAGTTAAAAAACCAAATGCATTAGCAACCAAATTATAGGTACACTTTCCACCCAAAAAGAGCTAAAGTAGTTGCTTTGTTCTTTCTTCGAAACTATTAATAGTAATATCATTAAAAAGGCAACCATCAAGGAAATAAGTTTTACATGAGGGTTCAAATCCTCTTTTAAAAATTCCATTGAGAAAAATAAAAGTGACAAAAAAATTCCTATAATTTTAGTTCTTTCAATGCCTATTTTCTGGGGAATCGTAGACAATTTTAAACTGTCATATTGTAGATCGCGAATCTCAAATGGCAACATCAACACAATGACCACGATAAATCGCTGAATAGCAGTCAGCCAGACATCCATATCAAAAGGATGGCCATTATTTAGTAAGGGCAACAAAACAGTGACTCCTGACCAAACTGATGCAATTACATACACCTTTAAACCACCAATATTGCGAAGATTTTGCTGTTGATTAATAAAAAAATCCTTAGGCAAAAAAGGAATGGCATACAAAAACGTGACAATCCCAAAAATGGCAATGTAGAGTAAAATTTCAACTGCCAATCGCATTGCAAAGTAGCACATCAAACCAACACAAATCATCGAGAACACTTGAATGACTTTCAGCCAATCAGCCAAAGTTCTATGGTGGAATTTTGCCAAGCCAAAATATTTTACAAAATTATATCCTGTTATGGAAGCAAAAAATATAAACAGCAAAAGTGATTCATCCAGTGGCAATTCAAATTGCAAGATGGTGACCGTGGTCAATGAAACTATAGCCAACGCCACATGAATACTGCTTTGGATATAAAAATCCAAAACCTGTTTAAATACATTCATAAAACAAAAATACGCAATGTGTTAATAATCCCATTTAATCGTTAAAAACTTTAGTTTTCCTTAACTGAAAATGGTCAATAATTACGTAATTTTGCGCTTGAAAAAAAATTGTAATTCCGTTGAAGAAGGAATCTAAAACCACTTTATCTTAATGAACACAAACGCTTTTGCACTTCGTCATATTGGCCCTGATGAAAATGACCAAAACCAAATGCTAAAAACAATTGGTGTAGACAGTTTAGACCACTTGATTTTCGAAACAATTCCAGATGATATTCGCTTAAAAAGCGACTTGAATCTTGAGGAACCAATGACAGAATATGAATATTTGAATCATATTCATGACCTTTCGAAAAAGAACAAAGTGTTTAAATCATACATTGGATTAGGCTATCATCCAACCATTGTTCCTGCTGTTATCCAGCGCAACATTTTGGAAAACCCAGGATGGTATACGGCCTACACGCCATACCAAGCCGAGATTGCTCAAGGTCGTTTAGAAGCGCTGTTGAATTTCCAGACAATGATAGTAGACTTGACAGGAATGGAATTGGCCAACGCATCTTTATTGGACGAAAGTACTGCGGCTGCCGAAGCGATGAGTTTATTGTTTGCCGTCAGGGAGCGCGACCAAAAGAAAAACAATGTCAATAAGT
>JBGTDZ010000171.1:0-8894 GCA_041748055.1 Aquaticitalea sp. | reverse complement strand
TATTGCCAATTCAATTTCTTTATCTTACATTTAGTTTATGACAGATGAAGCGTTAGAAAAAGAGAATGCAGACATCGCCAAAGCCTACAAAAAGCTACTCAAAGTAAGTTACCAAACCCTTACTATAGAAGATAAAAAACTCATACGAAGTGCTTTTGATGTTGCGGTAGATGCCCACAAAGACCAACGGCGCAAAGCGGGGGAGGCCTATATATTCCATCCCATTGCTGTGGCAACCATTGTAGCTTCAGAAATTGGCTTGGACGCCACTTGTATAGCAGCTGCCCTATTGCATGATGTCGTTGAGGACAACCCCAATTATTCTCTTCAAGATATCAAACGTCTCTTTGGCAAAACCATTGCGAAAATTGTGGACGGCCTGACCAAAATTTCCACTTTGAGCAAAGATACAGATGTTTCAACGCAAGCGGAAAATTTCCGTAAAATGCTGTTGACGCTCAATGATGATGTGCGTGTCATCATCATCAAGATTGCCGACCGACTTCATAATATGCAAACCATGGATGCCATGCAACCTGACAAGCAGGTTAAGATTGCCTCTGAAACCTTATATATCTATGCCCCTTTGGCACATCGAATCGGTCTCTATAATATCAAAACCGAACTTGAAGATTTGGGACTCAAATACACCGAACCCGATGTCTATAAAGATATTTTCAACAAAATAAAGGAAAGTAAAGAAGAACAGGATTTGTATATTAAAGACTTTTCTAAAGTGATTGTCGATTCGTTGGACAGCGAAGCTTTGGATTACGACATTAAAGGACGTCCAAAATCGATTTATTCCATCCGTCGAAAAATGCTCAAACAAGGCGTGTCATTTGATGAAGTGTATGATAAGTTTGCTGTTAGGATCATCTATAGATCTGATATCGTAAACGAAAAATTTCTGGCATGGAAAATATATTCCATCGTTACAGACCACTTTATTCCGAACCCCATACGACTTCGTGATTGGATTTCATCACCTAAAAGCACAGGTTATGAAGCATTGCACATTACAGTTATGGGACCAAAAGGCCGTTGGGTGGAAGTTCAGATACGCAGTGAGCGAATGAATGAAATTGCTGAAAAAGGTTATGCAGCTCATTATAAATACAAACAAGGTAGCGCAGAAGATGCACTAGACACTTGGATTGACAAATTACAGGAAGCTTTGGAAAGCAACGAAACCAATGCAGTGGACTTTGTGGAACAGTTTAAATTGAACCTTTATTCAAAGGAAATATTTGTCTTTTCTCCAAAAGGTGATTTAAAGTCCCTACCAAAGGGCGCTACACCACTCGATTTTGCTTTCAGTATTCATACGGAAGTTGGCATGAAGACACGTGGCGCCAAAGTCAACGGGAAGTTGGTGCCATTGAGTCAAGAACTGCAAAGTGGCGACCAAGTGGAAATCTTGACCTCTGAAAATGCAAGACCAAATCCCAATTGGTTAGATTATGCAACCACAGCACGGGCGCGTAGTAAAATTAAATCTTCTTTAAAAGACGAGAAAAAAGATGTTGCCGAAGAAGGCAAGGAAATCTTGCGTCGCAAACTCAAACAGCTCAAAATTGCACTTGACGAAAAAGCAATCAATGAGATGGTCGTGCATTTTAAACTGAAGACGAGCCTCGATTTGTTTTACAGAGTTGGTGTTGGTTCGATTGACAACCCAATGCTCAAGGAATTTGCTTCCTCCCGAAGCAACGCCTTTATGAGCTATATCAAGAGCAAAATCCGCAAGCCTACAGTTATGCCGGATATTGACAAGGATGAGATCACAGCCAAATATGACATGCTGGTTTTTGGCAAGGAAGAAGAAAAGCTGGACTATAAATTATCCGCTTGCTGCAACCCAATTCCCGGGGATGATGTGTTTGGTTTTTTAACAATTAACGAAGGCATAAAGGTGCATAAAAAAAATTGCCCGAATGCATTAAGCCTGCAATCCAATTATGCATATCGCATCATGCCAGCCAAATGGATTGATTCCTCACAACAGGATTTCACGGCTCAAATTACCTTATCAGGAATCGATAATCTCGGTTTGGTCAACCATATTACCAACGTCATTTCTTCACACATGCACGTAAACATGAAGAGTATTAGCTTTGAAAGCGATGACGGTACATTTTCGGGAAAGATAAACGTCGTGGTGAAGAATATTACAATGCTCAAAAAGTTGATGGACAATCTCAAAAAAATTAACGGTATAGAGAAGGTGACAAGAGTTTAAAAAATTGTAAATTTGCTCCCGAAACTTCGGCAGCAATTATGAGTTTAAAAACAGAACATACCAATCAAGAAATCGTAAAGAATGTTTTTACGGCATATCTTGAAGAAAAAGGTCATCGAAAAACTCCAGAACGTTACGCCATCCTTCAGGAAATCTACGATAGTGAAGAACATTTTGACATAGAGTCGCTCTACATCAATATGAAAAACAAGAACTATCGGGTAAGTCGAGCAACACTTTATAACACCATCGAATTGCTTCTGGAATGTGCCTTGGTACGCAAACATCAGTTTGGTCAGAATCAGGCGCATTATGAGAAATCCTATTTCGACAAAAACCACGACCATGTGATATTGACCGATACTGGCGAAGTCATTGAATTTTGTGACCCAAGGATCCATACTATCAAAAAAACGATTGAGGAGGTATTCGATATTTCAATTTCCAATCACTCACTTTATTTTTACGGAACAAAAAACAAACAACCAAATTAACTTTATAAAATGGCAGTAGATTTACTACTTGGTTTACAATGGGGCGATGAAGGCAAAGGAAAAATTGTCGATGTACTTACCTCCAAATACAACATTATTGCACGCTTTCAAGGTGGTCCGAATGCTGGTCATACCTTAGTCTTCAATGGCAAAAAACATGTGCTTCACACCATTCCATCAGGGATTTTTCATGACGACAAAATAAATCTTGTTGGAAATGGTGTAGTAATTGATCCGGTCATCTTCAATAAAGAACTCGTCAAACTCGAAGAGCAACAAATTGATTACAGGAAATCCTTGTTGATTTCACGTAAAGCACATATCATTCTACCCACACATCGCTTGCTCGATGCTGCCAGTGAAGCCTCCAAAGGAAAGGCGAAGATTGGTTCTACATTAAAAGGAATTGGCCCAACTTATATGGATAAGACAGGTAGGAATGGCATTAGGGTTGGTGATATTGAATTGGCTGACTGGAAAGATAAATACCGCGCCTTGGCCGATAAACATGAGGCCATGATTGCATTCTATAATGTTGATGTGCAGTATGATTTGCAGGAATTGGAATACGAATTCTTCAAATCGATTGAAATCTTAACAACCTTAAAATTCATCGATTCAGAAGAATACTTGCACCAGGCACAGAAAGAAGGTAAATCCATTTTGGCCGAAGGTGCCCAAGGTTCCTTGTTGGATATCGATTTTGGAACCTATCCATATGTTACCTCTTCCAATACCACAGCGGCAGGTGCCTGCACAGGTTTGGGAATCGCCCCAAATAAAATTGGTGAGGTGTTTGGAATCTTTAAAGCCTATACTACGCGTGTTGGTTCAGGACCATTCCCAACAGAATTATTAGACGAAGATGGTGAAACCATGGGACGTGTTGGCAACGAATTTGGTGCAACAACCGGTCGTCCACGACGTTGTGGTTGGCTGGATTTGGTTGCGTTGCGATATGCTTGCCAGATCAATGGAGTGACAAAACTCATCATGATGAAGGGCGACGTTCTTTCTGGTTTTAAAACCTTAAAAATCTGTACGGCTTATAATTACAAAGGTGAGACCATTCATCATTTTCCTTTTAATATTGAAGAAGAAAACGTCGAACCTATTTATACGGAGATGAAAGGTTGGCAAGCTGATTTGACCGAAATGACAGAAGCATCACAAATGCCTAAACCGCTAATGGATTATATTGGATTCCTTGAAAAAGAACTGGAAATACCTATAACTATTGTTTCAGTTGGTCCTGACAGAAAGCAGACCATTGTAAGATAAACAACTGTTAAAACTTTAGTTAACTAACAATACTGCCTCATTATTAAAGTTATTTTTGAAACAAATCCATAACATATTGAAAGCATACGCTTTAGTTTTACTTTTGATGTTCAGTTTGTGTTTCACAATAACATCCATCGCACAAAAAAATCCCGAACAAACTTCCAAAAAAATACGCATTGAATATGCGCCTTTTGCAAATTCTGATTCTTTAAAAGGTCCTGGCGTCACGGTATTTACTCGGGACAATATGCAACAGGTACATTTTGCACATGAAGGTATTGATATGTGGTGTGACAAAGCCATTTATTATGAAAAGGAAGATTTTATTGAAGCGTTTAGCAACGTGGTTATGAAGCAAGGCGACACTGTAAATATGAACGCCAAATATGTGGAATACAGCGGCAAAACACAATTGGCATATGCGAGTGGTGATGTGGTACTGACAGAACCAAAATCTGTTTTGACGACCAACATTCTCTACTTTGATAAAGTAAAACAACAGGCCTATTACACAACCGGTGGAAAAGTCGTTAGGGATTCTTCGGGCACCATTACCAGTCGGATTGGCCGTTATTATATGGAAAACAAAAAATATCAGTTTGTGAATAACGTGGTTTTAGTTAATCCAGAATACACCCTCAAAACCAATCAACTTGATTTTTATTCCGTGAATGGACATGCTTATCTGTATGGACCATCAACTATTGTAGGCGAAACAAGCACTATTTATTGTGAACGTGGCTTTTATGATACGGAAAATGATACCGGATATTTCGTTAAAAACTCAAAAATCAATTATGAAAATCGGATTGTTGTAGCTGATAGTATGTACTATGACCGCAAGATAGATTTCGCATCTGCTACAAACAATATTACAATAACAGATACTATTAACAACAGCATTGCCAAAGGCCATTATGCCGAAGTTTGGAAGGCACAGGATTCGGTTTTTATTACCAAAAGAGCATTGATAATCACGGTTCAGGAAGGTGATTCCCTCTACATGCACAGTGACACAATTCGAGTAAATGGGCCTGCGGAAAGCAGGATAACCCGAGCTTATTACAATGCCAAACTCTATAAAAGTGATTTAAGTGGCAAGGCCGATTCCATTCATGCCGATCATAAATCGGGTTTGACACGGTTGATAAACCTAGCGCGTTTTGCTTCGGCAGATGCATTCAGTGCCAAACGCCATCCTGTACTTTGGAATGTGGGCAATCAGATGACTGGCGATACGATTCACTTAATCTCAAATCCCAAGACGGAGCAATTGGACTCATTGTTGGTTTTCAATGATGCATTTATTATCAGCAAGGATACTTTGGGGGATGGTTATAGTCAGACGAAAGGCCAGAGATTAATCGGACTTTTTAAAGACAATAAATTGTATCAAGTAGATATCATCAAAAATGCTGAAGTCATCTATTTTATGCGTGATGATAAAGGAGAATTGGTAGGCATCAACAAATCAAAATCTGGCAGCATTAACATGCAGATTGAAAACAATGAAGTTGTCGATACCCGTTTCATCAATCAAGTGGATGGGGATATCTATCCTGATTCACAATTCCCCGAGAATGCCAGAAAATTAAGAGGCTTTGCTTGGCGGGATGATGAGCGGCCGAAAAGTGTAGAAGATTTATTTAAGGACGATCCGCCTCTCGAACTAACTAAAATAAGAGGTCTTGATGAATACGTGCCACAGGAAGAATTCTTTGACGAGGCCTTATTGGAGCGTGTGGAAGAAGCAAAACCTAAGGATGCAGAAGAAGACGAAATACAGAAAGCAGCTCGCAACATTCCTGAAGAGGTCATAAAAAAAGTGGATTCAGCGGCGACTGCCAAAAAAACGCTCAATAAAAAAATCTTGAAAAAAGAGAATTGATGTCCGAAGATTTTTTAAAATATCAAGCACAAACAACGCCTCATCCTTTGGCAATGGAAATTTCACATGCCGAAGGTTCTTATATTTACGATACCAACAACAAACCATATCTAGATTTTGTGGCAGGTGTATCGGCCTGTACGTTGGGTCATAGACATCCCAAAGTCATCAATGCCATAAAAGACCAATTGGATAAATATCTTCATGTGATGGTCTATGGTGAATATATCCAAAACCCATCAGTACAATTGACCAAACTGCTTGCAAAGCATTTACCGGAATCCTTGGAAACCACCTATCTGACCAATTCAGGGACAGAAGCTATTGAAGGTGCCCTTAAACTGGCCAGACGTGCAACGGGGCGCAGTCAAATCATCGCTGCAAGAAATGCCTATCACGGCAGTACGATTGGATCAATGAGCGTCATGGGTTTTGAAGAGCGCAAACAAGCATTTCGCCCATTAGTGCCAGATGTAAATTTCATCACTTACAACAATTGTGACGACATTCAGAATATTACACGTAAAACGGCCGCTGTTATTTTGGAAACCATTCAAGGCGGCGCAGGATTTATTGTACCAAAAGGTAATTATTTGGCAAAAGTTAGAACCCGTTGCGATGAAGTTGGAGCATTGTTGATATTGGATGAAGTTCAGTCTGGTATCGGTAGAACTGGAAAATTATTCGGTTTTGAAAATTACGATTGTATTCCTGACATTCTGGTAACCGGCAAAGGTCTTGGAGGCGGAATGCCTATTGGCGCATTCACCGCGTCCAGGGGCATGATGTCAACCTTGAAAGACCATCCAAAACTTGGGCACATTACAACTTTTGGCGGGCATCCCGTTATTGCTGCTGCTGCTTTGGCCACTTTGAAAGAAGTAACAGAAAGTGAATTAATGTCTCAAACCCTTGAAAAAGAACAACTGATACGACAACACTTAGTGCATCCGCTCATTGAAGAAATTAGAGGAAAAGGTTTGATGTTGGCAGCAATTTTGCCCTCTTCAAAACTAGTAAATGAGGTTGTTTTAACTTGTCAAAAAGAAGGGTTGATCTTATTTTGGCTTCTTTTTGAACCAAAAGCAATTCGTATTACCCCGCCATTGACCATGGAAAACGACGAAATTATCAAGGGATGTGATATCATTCTTTCAGTTTTAGATAGAATTTCGAAATAATAAAATATATGATTTTAGAATACAACCATCTATATACCAGTATCTCATCCCAAATCAATTGAAATCAAAATTTAACTGTTAACTAATTTGTTGAAAACATTAGCGTCAAAAACTTCAATTTCATCATGATAACATTAAATTTAATTCAACTAATCTTAACAACTGCTTATGGAGTTCAGTCAACGTGACGACAATAACAATCATTCCCTGACCAAATTTGAGTCCATGCTGAAAACAAATAACGTTTTGTTTTTTGACTCAGGTGAATTTGAAAACATCATCTACCACTATCTCGAAATCGGAAAAATTGCACTCGCAAAAAAAGCCATCAAACTTGGATTGGAACAACATCCAACCTCTGTAAATCTTAAACTGTTTCAAGTGGAAATCTATGTTTTGGAAGATAAATTGCAATTGGCGGATAAATTGCTTGATGCACTTTATCTTTTGGAACCATCAAATGGAGAAATTTATATCCAAAAGGCTAGCATCCTCTCCAAACGCGACAAACACCAAAACGCAATCGACACGTTAATGATTGCTCTAAATTTGATTGATGATGAAGAAGACGAAGCTGACTTATATGCTTTGATAGGGATGGAATATTTATTTTTAGATCAATTTGAAAATGCAAAAAATTCATTTGTAAAATGTTTGGAGTTGGACAATCAAGACTATACCGCACTCTACAACATCATATATTGCTTTGACTTTTTGGATTTAAACTCAGAAGCAATAGATTTCCTTAATAATTATCTTGACCACAATCCCTACAGCGAAGTGGCATGGCACCAATTGGGTAGGCAGTATTTTACTTTGAAGGACTACGACAAGGCACTGGTAGCTTTTGATTTTGCCATTATTTCAGATGATACATTTGTCGGGGCTTATCTTGAAAAAGGTAAGGTTCTTGAAAAGCAGAAAAAATACCTCGATGCCATCGAAAATTACAAAATAACCTTGGCACTCGAAGAGCCCACTTCATTCGCATTGTTGCGCATAGGCAATTGCCATGAAAAATTGGGAGAGTTCGATTTAGCGGTGCAATATTTCTACAAAACAGTACATGAAGATCCTTTATTGGACAAAGGCTGGATTGCCATTACCAAATTTTACAACAAGCAACAGAACTTTCAGAAAGCGCTATATTATATCAATAAAGCCATAAATATAGATTGTGACAATGTATTGTACTGGAAATTGTACGCCCAAATCAATCAGAGATTGAATTTTCTTGAAGAAGCCGAACGGGGCTATAAAAAAACCTTGGACCTCGGTAATTATGAGCTCAATACTTGGTTGTCTAGGGCGGACATTTTGATAAAATTGGGCGAATGTGAAGCGGCTGCCTTAAATTTAATTCAGAGTGCCGAATTTTATCCTGAAACAGCAGAAATTGAATACCGGTTGGCGGGAATTTACTACACATTACTAGAATCGGAAAAAGGCTTTTATCATTTGAAAAATGGATTGCTTCTAAATCCTGATTACGATTTCATTATAGAAGAGCTGTTCCCTCTTGTTGCAAATCAGCGCAGCTTTAAAAAGATTATATCAATCTCCAAAAAACGGTCTATTTAAAAAAATTCTGTTGTCATTCCGATTGATTGTATTGCACCTACTGAAAAGTCTCTCTTTTCCCAATCAAATCATAAAATAGATTCCGTCAAATACTTTCCCACAAATTTATATACCTTAGCATCCGTTAATTAAAAAATTACAATGCAAAGACGCTTTTTAGACTATGCCATAATTTCTCTGAAAGGAATGGCCATGGGGGCTGCCGATGCCGTTCCTGGTGTTTC
>JBGTDZ010000170.1:0-9180 GCA_041748055.1 Aquaticitalea sp. | reverse complement strand
AAGCATCCTTAAATTCAATTTTATTACTTCCTGTGTGATCTTGAGTGGTGGCAGACCTCATTACATCATTATCATATATGACGACACCCTCATGTCTCGGAGAAAAACCAATATTCTTACGAGAGATTGCAATGGTGGTTGGCGCACCTGGCATTACTTCAATATCCTCCACTAAAAATGTTCCTGTGGAAGGATCACTGCCCAAGGAGAATTGAATATCCGCCGTTTGATTGACAACATTAAATCTTCTCACAGTACCACTTGCATTAAAACCTGAATAAATATATTGTCCATTATCGGATATCGCAAGAACGGATGGTTCACTTCCCATAAAAACTGTATTTACAAGTAAATTGGTGTCGGGATTTATAACACCTATACTATTCCCATTGGAGCCATTGGAGCTTGGGATACTAACGTAAATACGATTTGTGTTGGCATCATATACCAAATCGTTAGTTGTAACATTGACCGTACTTATCTGAAATTGCGCTTGGGAAGCAAGAACCTGAAGTGAAAAAGCTAAAAATAGTAGAGTTTGTTTCATAGTTTAGGGCATATATAATGATTAGTTAATAGCTAAATTTACTGCTAATTTAATTTAAAAAACGATACGCACAAGCATTATTTTTCCTACGAAAACACAATAAAAAACGGAGCTCTTAAAACGCTTAAATTCAATGTAGATAAAAAAAGCGAACTTTAAAAAAAGTTCGCTTTTTTTATCATGAGATTCCTGCCTTCGCAGGAAATTTTTAAATATGCAGAGCCCTATCTCCAGTTGCCGCAAGGGCAGCTTCTTTGATAGCTTCCGCAAACGTAGGATGTGCGTGTGACATTCTCGAAATATCTTCGGCTGATGCTCTGTATTCCATGGCGACCACCGCTTCCGCAATTAAATCTGCAGCTCGCGCGCCAATCATGTGAACCCCCAGAATTTCGTCCGTTTTCTTATCTGCCAATATTTTTATAAAACCGTCCAAGTCCATACTCGCACGACTTCTACCTAAAGCACGCATCGGGAACTGTCCGGATTTGTACTCTACGCCTGCTTCTTTTAATTGTTCCTCGGTCTTGCCAACAGATGCAACTTCTGGCCATGTGTAAACCACGCCTGGAATTAAATTATAATCGATATGAGGTTTTTGTCCCCCTATGATTTCTGCGACAAGCGAACCTTCTTCCGAAGCTTTATGGGCCAACATGGCGCCTTTGACAACGTCACCTATAGCGTAAATATTCTTAATATTGGTTTGCAAGTGGTCGTTAACTTCAATTTGTCCTCTATCGGTCAGTTTCACTCCTGCAGCTTCTGCATTCAAGCCATCAGTGTAAGGACGACGTCCCACAGAAACCAGGCAATAATCCCCCTTAAATTCTACTTCTTCGCCTTTTTTGTTGTCAGCTTTCACGATGACCTCATCGCCTTTTCGCTCTACAGATTTCACTTTATGGGAGACTTCTATGGAGAATTTTGCTTTTTTGAACACCTTGTTCAATTCTTTTGAAAGGCCTGAATCCATTGTTGGAATGATCCTGTCCATATATTCAACCACTGTTACTTCCGAACCCAAACGCTTATATACTTGACCCAATTCCAAACCAATTACCCCTCCTCCAATGACAATCATGTGTTTAGGGATTTCGGTTAACTTTAAAGCTTCAGTAGAAGTTATAATACGTTCTTTATCAATTGTTATGAACGGTAAATTTGAAGGTTTACTTCCTGTAGCGATGATGATGTTTTTTGCTTCAATCTCATCGTTCTTTTCACCTTTGATGGTGATATGTGTAGCGTCCTTAAAGCTTCCTATACCCGTATAAACATCAATCTTATTTTTCTTCATCAAGAAATCAATACCTCCTGTCGTTTGGTCGACAACGGATTGTTTACGGGCAATCATCTGTTTTAAATTCACTTTTATATCGCCAGGAATATCGATACCATGTTCTTCAAAATGCTTTACGGCGTCTTCGTAATGATGACTTGAATCCAATAGGGCTTTACTTGGAATGCAACCAACATTGAGGCAAGTGCCCCCAAGAGTAGCATATTTTTCAATAATTGCGGTTTTCATTCCCAATTGAGCACAACGGATGGCTGCTACATATCCTCCAGGACCAGAACCTATAATTGCTACATCGTATGAATTCATAAATTTGTGTTTTGTAATTTGTTAAAATCGAACACAAAAGTACGAATGTTTTGCCGTAAGGCAATAAAAACGGAATTCTAAATATTTGGCAAATCTAAATTTTGTTTGCGACCAAAGTAAGGTCTGGCTCATGTATTGTCAATGATTTTACAATATCATTCTCTATTTGAAACGTGATGTACACTGACGAAACACCGTTGTATAAAAATCTGTCATTCTCGATTGGATAAAGGCCACCTCCAAATTTTCCCAACTTGCCAAGAGAAATCATTTTTCTCATGTTCAATTTCACAGAAAATCCTTCTTTTTCTCCAACACCATATTTGTAATCTCCTAAATACTTCTGCGCCTCTCCTTCCGTTAGAGCACTAATACTTTTCCCATCAGCGTTACCAAGGCTTTCCAGATAATCAATTAATTTTTCGCAATCGGAAATGTGCTCGCCTGTCATTTCATCCTTCAATCTCAAACCTTCTTTGGCATGATTTAATAAACTAATGCCATGTGGGCCTAAATTTTCCTGTATGTTTGGAGTCATCTCCACCATCGATTTGATGATATCATAAGCACCCAACATCGCATAGGTAAACATGGTTGGCCTAGCTCCTTTACTTATGAGATACGCCACGATATCCCTTCTGCCCACGTGTGAAGCTGCTCCTATTGCCGACTCCCAATCTCCAAAACCCCAATCCCAAGTAGCTCTCGACAATTCCGGTCGCTTATCTACCAATTCTTTTACACGGTCTAAATCAAAATGAGATTTCCCCACAACTTCATTGACAATTTCATCATCAATGGATGGATATCGGTAAAATAATTCGGGATTACGTGTGGGATTTTCTATTTCTGTAAACGCTATTTTGGAGTAGGCGATATTCGGCAATGATGCTGCTATGAGTCCAAAGACAGAGCTCTTTACGAGGGCTCTTCTAGATATTGAAAGATTATCCATATACTTAATTTTCAGTTAAGGTAAAAAGAATACCATCAATATGTAATTCCTTTAACTTTGAATTATGTTAATAAATCATCATCCGGGAAACCCCAACATACTACCCATCCCAACTGTGAACAGCCAACAACCATAGATAGCATGTTCTATGGATACCAACAAAGTAGATTTTGTATTGTCATAAGTCAAAGCAAATAGGATTCCACCTAGAAATGTTATGAGCAACACCAATGGATTCTTATAAAAGATATGCGCCAAGGAAAACACCATGGCATTGACAAAAATAAAAAGTGATTTACTTTTAAAGAGTGAATCATAACGCTGAAAATAAAAGGTGCGATAAATCAACTCCTGCGGATAGACCGAAAACATTGCATACACAAACAAGATAATCACCCAGAGTTTTGGTTTTTGGAAGAGCACATGAAATAAATCGGATTTGGCAGTGAACCACATATAAACAATGGTAGCCAATCCAATGATGGAAAATTTAATGAATACTTGTATCCAAAAGGATTTCCAATTGATATTTGATGCTATTCTGAATTTATTCCCATAAACTTTTATAAGTAGAAAAATAACATATGCAAACCCTAAAAAGCTAATTACCATTTTTAACCATAATGGATAATCAATCGCAAAACTCACAGGCAAAACAATAAAAATCAAGAAAAATTCAATTAATTTATATCTTACCGATTGCATGTTTTTAAATATTGATGGCAGTAGTATGTTTCACTTCATTGATGACAAACATACTATGAGTGCTGCCAATATGGTTGATGGACGTTAATTTGTTGACCATAAATTCCCTAAAGGCGGGCATATCCGAAACAATGACCTTGAGCAGATAATCATAATCCCCACTAATATGGTAACATTCTAGGACTTCTGCAAGATTAGCGATCTCTTTTTCAAACTTAACCACATAATCCTGTGTATGTTGAATGAGTTTGATATGGCAAAATGCCACAAATGTTTTATTATCTTTTTGTTTTTGTAGCAATGCCACATCATTGGATAATACGTTTTCTTTTTAAAGCTTGCGGATGCGTAATGCTTAAATGCGCCAAGAACTTATATCAGCACAGATTCATAAAATGTTATATTCAATTTGATGAAGCCTGTTTTCTCAAAGGAAATCTCTTGCCAAAAGTAAGTTGCCGCCAAAGCCATTCCAAAGGGCCGTAATTAAAATATTTCAACCAGAAATGACTGAATATAATTTCCAGACCATAGATGCCAATGGCAATAAGAATCACGTAAATCAATCCTGTTTTTGCCCCGAATCCAAATCCAACACCATAGAAAATGAGGATCCCCAATACGGATTGAAGAATGTAATTTGTGAGTGCCATTCTTCCTGGGTTTGAAAATAATTTTAAAAATTCACGATACTTCGCATTTAAAAACCAAAGGCTAATAGAAGCGGTATAGGCAAGACTCAATGGGACTACGCTGAAGGCATAGGCGATGGTATCCAATAAGGCAAATGCTTCAGGTAGTCGATGTTCATCCATTTCCAAGAAGGCATACAGAATACTTATTGGCAATCCAATAATAAATCCCCAAAAACGAACCTTTTTTAATAAGCTTTTGTTTTCTTCCAATTTTCGATAGATTAAATTTTTTCCAACATACAAGCCCAGAATAAACATTCCGAGCACTTTAAAAAATCGATTGTTATCCAAAAGTCCCTGATATCGCCAAAAAATTCCTGATTGGTTATATTTTAAAAGGTCTACATAGCTTGTTTGATCCAAAAGCCATGTTCTCCAATTAGCATCGGTAATTCCCATCGGTCCTTCTATAGCCAAAGCCATTCGTCCAAGTGGTTTGGACATATTCCATTGATTATCTGTCAGCACCTTGATGGCATCGATCACAATTGGAAGAAGTATAAGCACTACCCAAAAGATGATTAAATTCCTGCTGGATACATTCCTGAATAATGGCAATATCAAGCCTATCAATCCATATAACAATAAAATGTCACCCTGCCATAAAAGAAGTGAATGCGCCAATCCCAACAATATCAAGATAAAAAGGCGGCGATAAAAAATATTAAGACCCAAACCTTTGGCCCTTGACCTCAATAGAATAATGGAAAAACCAATACCGAACAGAAGTGAAAATAGACTGTAAAATTTCCCGTCAATAAAGATAAAATGAAAATAGCTTACCCATTTGTCAATTGAAGCTGTGGGCATACCTGTAAGGGTTTCCTTTGTTTGAAAAACATACAATGAAAACACTGGATAGTTTGCCAGACAGATACCCAATAAGGCAACGCCTCGAAGAATATCCAGAATGTCGGCACGTTCTGAAATTGAAACTGGCGTTGTAGAGGTCGAATGCATGTACTGGGCTACTGTGATTTTAGGTGTTTTAGTTTTTGTTGTTGGTTTCGTTTATATGTGGATCTAAATACATTTCAATAAATGGCAATATGAAAATGCCATCTACCCAAAGCAAACGTTTTCCTTTGACTATTGTAAAATGTAATCAACATGAAGCCTTGTTCTAAGTTAAAATACAAAGTAAAATAGATGACAATTAATGAATTGAAAATACGAAATATCTCCCACTTATTAACTTGCTCAAATTACAAATTTATAAAGTGGCCAAAATTTTCTATTTTGCATAGTTTAACTTAAAATCGTAACATTACGCTTCTATAAATTATCCTAACATAACATCCCGATGGAAAGTCAAAACATTAAACCAAGAGAGCCACAAGACGAGCATATTGTTGAAAACAGAGAGCTAAGCATTTGGGAAGCCTTGATTCCTGTTGTGGTATTGGTGGCAATGCTTGGATATAATGTTTATACTTATGGTGATGAGTCCTTATCTGGTTCCAATCAATTTATTTTATTGCTGGGCGGTGCCGTTGCAGCCATTGTAGGACTGCTTAATAAAGTATCCTTTGGCCAAATGATGGAGGAAGTGGCCGAAAACGTGAAATCTACCTCTGGAGCCATCCTTATTCTTTTGATGGTTGGTGCACTTGCAGGCACATGGCTCATCAGTGGCATTATCCCAACGATGATTTATTACGGACTCCAGGTTTTAAACCCTACGATATTTTTACCGGCGTGTGTTATTATCTGCGCCATAATTTCTGTTGCCACAGGCAGTAGCTGGACCACATCTGCAACTGTGGGAATCGCTTTGATTGGAATAGCTGAAGCTCTGGGCGTACCTTTGGGAATGACAGCTGGAGCAGTCATTTCCGGCGCTTATTTTGGAGATAAAATTTCCCCAATGAGCGATACGACCAACCTCGCTCCGGCCATGGCGGGTACGGATTTGTTTACGCATATCAGATACATGCTTTACACCACAGTGCCTACATTAATTGTTACGTTAATCGTGTTCATCATCATTGGACTCAACTTACAACCAAAAGGTGCCGCCGATACGCAAATAATATTACAGGATATAAACACGGCCATCAATGTAAGTCCCTGGTTATTTTTGGTTCCAGTGATTGTTATTGCACTGATAGTTAAAAAAACGCCACCATTAATTGCGTTGCTCTTGGGTACCCTTTTGGGAGGTCTTGCAGCACTGATATTTCAGCCAACTATTGTTGCAGGCATTGGCGGAGGAACGTCACTTGATTTCACTTCAGGTTATAAAGGCATCATGAATGCCATTACTGTCGACACTTCCATTCCAACAGACAATGAAGCTCTTAAAGGTCTCTTCACAGCTGGAGGCATGAGTAAAATGTTGGGCACAATTTGGCTCATACTATGTGCCATGGTGTTTGGAGGTATCATGGATGGCATTGGAGCCCTGACTACCATTAGTAAATATTTATTAAAGCTGTTCCACACTACCTTTGGTCTTTTTGCAAGTACTGTGGCGAGCTGTTTAGCTTTGAATGTTACCGCGAGCGATCAATATCTGGCCATCGTTGTTCCTGGAAAAATGTATGCAAAAGCCTTTCGGGATAAAGGATTGGCTCCAGAAAATTTGAGTAGAACACTTGAAGATTCCGGAACAGTCACTTCCGTATTAGTGCCTTGGAATACGTGTGGTGCTTACCAAAGCGGCGTATTGGGCGTTGATACATTGCACTATGCTGGTTATGCGGTTTTCAATTGGTTAAGTCCTTTTATGACCTTAATTTTTGCAGCTTTCCAAATAAAGATAAGACAATTGACAGATTCCAAATAATTCTTTATAAAGGAGGAAGATTCCAGAAATAGAGACTCTAACTTTAGCAAATTATAGAAACCACGAGGTTAATGGAATTAAAATAACCTCTTCAGTCCAGATATTGGAACGAAGAGGTTTTTAAATCAATAACCTAAAAATAATAATCTAACTCTTATTACATTTTTGCTTTTGGCAATAATACGGCATCCACGACATGAATAACTCCGTTGGATTGGTTGACATCAGCGATGGTTACTTTGGCACTTTGGCCATTTTCGTCAGTGATATAAACTGCATCTCCTTTGGTCCAAGCTGTTAATGTACCACCACTTACAGTCTTGATTTCTGCTTTTCCATTGCCATTTTTGATCATTTTAGCCACATCCACAGCATTCCATTTTCCAGAAACAACGTGATATTTTAAAATGGTTTGAAGTTGTTCCTTGTTTTCTGGTTTTAATAAAGTTTCCACAGTTCCTTTTGGTAGGTTTTCAAATGCTGCATTTGTTGGGGCAAAAACGGTAAACGGTCCTTCACTGGCCAAAACTTCCACCAAGTCGGCGGCTGTTACCGCTGCAACCAATGTAGTGTGGTCTTTAGAATTGACGGCATTTTCAACGATATTTTTTGTCGGGTACATTTCAGCTCCACCAACCATCTTGGTTTCGCTTTTCATCATTTTCTCTTCTTTCATCATTTTTTTCTCTTGAGAAAAAACACCTTGTCCGATAAACAGGGTACCTGCTAGAATTGCAATACTGAATAATTTTGTTGTTTTCATAATTTGTTTGATTTTAATGTGTGAATCATTTTTTGGTTCAACATATCTACGGCATTTATTTAATGACGGTTTTCTTAATTTTCTCCTTTAACATAGTATTAACCTGTTGCCACACATAAAGGTTTATTTAATCTTTAAAAAAAGTAAAGCCATTTTTTCGTATCTTAAATCGGAAATTTAATGAAACAAAAATGGAAGAAAGGGAATATATCAAAGTGTTTTCAGGAACCTTTATCATAGTTCAACTCGCATTGGACCGTCTAGAGAGTGCAGGCATCCATGCCGTCATAAAAGAGGAATCAGGCTTGGGACAACATTCTGGTTTTAGCTCCGCAAATTCTGGATATCAGGAATTGTATGTTTCCAGGGAGGAATTAGACCATGCCATTACCATTATTGAAGCTGTAAAATCTGATTTGGAATTATAACTTCTGTTTTAAATACCGGATTTTATTTTTAAGCTGTTATTGCGTACATTTTATCACGCAATTCCTTTATTTTCTTATCCTCCATATATTCATCAAAGGTCATGTACCTATCTATGATACCATTTGGCGTTAACTCAATGACCCTATTGGCTAGGGTTTGGGCAAACTCATGGTCATGAGTTGTAAAAAGTACTGTTCCCTTAAAATTTTTCAATGAGTTGTTGAATGCTGTGATACTTTCAAGATCCAAGTGGTTGGTAGGTTCGTCCAACATCAGCACATTGGCTTTCATCATCATCATTCGGCTCAACATACATCTTACTTTCTCGCCACCGGAAAGCACATTGGACGTTTTCAAGGCTTCTTCTCCACTAAATATCATCTTGCCCAGAAATCCACGAATGTAAACTTCCTCGCGTTCTTCTTCAGAAGTTGCCCATTGGCGCAACCAATCTACCAATGTCATCTTATTATGGAAAAACGCACTATTGTCCAAAGGCAAATAGGATTGGGTGGTTGTAATCCCCCATTGGTAGGTTCCAGCATCGGCCTTTTCATGTCCGTTGAGGATTTGATAAAAGGCCGTAGCTGCCCTTGAATCTCTAGAATACACTACAACTTTTTCTCCCTTATTTAAATTGATATCTATATTTTGGAACAAGGTTTCCCCATCGGTTGAAGCGGCCAAAT
>JBGTDZ010000169.1:0-3952 GCA_041748055.1 Aquaticitalea sp. | reverse complement strand
AATTCCAACAGGAATAAAAAAAAGAAATTGGCTTCTAGTCAAAATCAAAATGAACAATATGGGCATGGACATCCATAATTTTTTCAAATTATTGGTCAGGAAACTTTCTAAGAAGCAAATCGTTACCAGCAAGTATAGCGGGTATGTCAGTGCTTCTGACAAATAAACATTGGCTAGATTTTGAACATAGATATAAGGCACCACCAAAACGATTGCCAATAGTAGATAAAATAGTGGGTTTAGGCTTAAGAGTTTTTTTAATCGAGTCACAAACATATAGATGGCCATAAGCCCTATTAGGCCTTGAACGATAGAAGTAATCAATGCAAATTTACTTCCCGAAACCATTTTTAATACCCAAAGAAATACTGGATAACCAGCAGATCGATAGATGTCCATTTTCAGGTATCCATCTGAATCTCGAAAAAATTCAATGGGTTTGCATATTGCAATTATAAAAACGACAAATAGCATACTGAGCAGTATAAATTTGAATCGCTTTTCGGTCATGTAATAATTTATGGTCATTAGTGGAGTTAAAAGTAAAAATAATTTTAGTTTTACATCATTCTCAAAGCATTACTTTTATTGAAGGCCAAAATGCAGCATATGAATTCAGATTTTAGGGTTGAGCGCTATTCATCGGATAGGGTGCATGATTGGAATGACTTTGTTTCCAAATCAAAGAACGCTACATTTTTGTTCCTTCGCGATTTTATGGAATATCACAATGACCGTTTTGTGGATTTTTCGTTGATGGTCTATAAAAACGAGAAGCTCATTGCATTGTTGCCAGCCAATAAAGTGAAAGATGAAGTCCATTCCCATCAAGGATTGAGTTATGGAAGTTTTATGCTTAATAAGACTGTAAAGTTTAGTGAAGTTTTAAATGCTTTTAAATCCCTTCTTGAATTTCTACACGATAACGGTATCGATCAACTCAACTTAAAACCGATTCCGAAAATTTATCATTCCATGCCTAGTGATGAAATGGATTATTTACTGTTTCTTTTTAAGGCTAAAATTCAAAAAAAGGAAACGCTGTCGGTCATTGACCAAGAACATAAAATAAAAATAGCTTCCAATAGGTTGGAAGGCGTTAAAAGAGGTCAAAAATCACATCTTATAATTAAGGAAGACACACGTTGTGATAGTTTTTGGAACTCTATTCTTTCAGTAAACATAAAGAAAAAATACGATGTTGAACCGGTTCACACTCTAGAGGAGATTGAACATTTGAAATCATTATTCCCTCAAAATATCAGACAGTTTAATGTGTATCACGAAAGTAGCCTTGTAGCAGGTACAACAATATTTGAATCCAATCAGGTGGCTCACTGTCAATACATTTCGGCGAATGAAGATAAAAATTCATTAGGAAGTCTGGACTTTTTACACCATCATTTGATATCGAACGTTTATAAGGATAAAAAGTATTATGATTTTGGTTCTTCCAATGAATCCGATGGCTCAAAAATTAATAAAGGACTCCACTTTTGGAAAGAAGGATTTGGAGCACGAACCATCATCCAGGAGTTCTATAAGATATCAACGGAAAACAGCCATCTGCTAACTGATGTTTTAAGATGATGAAATTTTTGGATTTACATAAAATCAATGCGCGTTTTGAACTGGAACTTCAGGAGAAATTTCAGCAGTTTTTAGATTCTGGGCATTACATTTTAGGAAAAGAAGTTGAGACCTTTGAATCCAGTTTTGCCTCCTACTGCGGCACCAAACATTGCATTGGTACGGCCAACGGTCTGGACGCACTCTTTTTGATTTTTAAGGCGTATATTCAATTGGGCAAACTTCAGTTGGGTGATGAAGTGATTGTTCCTGCAAACACGTATATAGCGAGCATTTTATCTATAATCCACGCCGGACTGAAACCTGTGCTGGTTGAACCTGATGAACAAACATTCAATATCTCACCAAAGGAAATCGAAAGGCACCTATCAACTAATACCAAAGCCATTTTAGCTGTTCATTTGTATGGACAATTGGCGGATATGGATGCAATCAATAAAATTTCGCTACAAAAAAATCTCCTCGTTATTGAAGATGCTGCACAGGCACATGGCGCTTTTAAGGGTTCAGGGTTAAATAAAGCAGGAAATTTATCCAATGCTGCTGCTTTCAGCTTTTATCCGAGTAAAAATTTGGGCTGTCTTGGTGATGGAGGTGCTGTCACAACCAATGACAGCGAATTGGCAGATTGCATCAAATTGATGCGGAACTATGGAAGTTCAAAAAAATATGTGAATGATGTCATTGGGGTAAATAGTAGATTGGACGAATTACAGGCCGCCATTTTAAATATTAAATTGAAATTGCTCGATGCTGATAATGATCGAAGAAGGGAAATATCGAAGCGATATCTATCAGAAATCAATAACAAAAACATACAACTTCCATTTTATGATGGCACAAAAAATCACGTGTTCCATGTGTTTGTGGTTAGAGTTGAATCTCGGGATGATTTTACCAAATATTTGAATGAAAATGAAACAGGATATTTAATTCATTATCCAATACCGCCGCATCAGCAGAAAGCTCTTTCAAAATACCAATTTGGAACCTTTCCGATTACAGAACGGATACATCAAAGCGTGGTGAGTATTCCGATAAGTCCCGTGATGACTGATATTGAGGTTACGCAGGTGATTAATGTTCTAAATAACTTTTGATTGGGTCAATTTCAAAAATACATCAATACAAACGTCTTGTTCAAGGTGGCACATTTAAATACAGCCACCGTAATTACTCGCATGCTTGCCGGTATTTTGACTTCGAAGGCAATTGCAGTTTTGATTGGGGTTGAAGGTATGGCGTTGATTGGTAATTTGAGGAACTTTCTAAGCGCCGTCCATGCAACTGCTATATTGGGAATCTATAATGGACTGGTAAAAAATATTTCGGAAGTTAAGGATAACGCTCTTGAATTAAGTAAAACCATATCAACCGCATTTTATCTCGGCTTTGTTTCTACGATTATTGTGGCATTTGCCTGTTATTACAATGCCAATTTAATCAATGCTTTTTTGTTTTCGAAAAATTACCATTATGCCTACGTCATTCGGATTTTGGCAATAGCGCTCCCCTTTTATTCCTTGAACATGTTTTGTTTCGCCATTATGAATGGTTTTTCAAAATACCGAATGTTATTGGTCATCAATATCATTGGGCAATTGCTTGGATTGGGGATTACGTTATTGCTAATCTATCAGAGCAATATCGATGGAGCGTTGGTCTCTGCAGTGATTACGCCATCGCTTTTGGTGTTGATGACATTTGTGGCGATTATGAACCAAAGAAGTTTGGTTTCTTCTATAAAGATTTCAAATCTCAACTTGAGTATTCTCAAAAAATTTGGACCCTTTGCCATTATGGCTTTGGTGTCTGCCATTGCCGTCCCTATTGTGTCCATTATCATCAGAAATTATATCATTGAGGCAGTTGGCATAAAGGAGGCCGGTTATTGGGAAGCCATGAACCGAATTTCAGATTATTACCTCATGTTCATGATGTCCATGATGAGCTTATATTTTTTGCCAAGGTTTAGTGAAATAGAGAGTAAATCGGAGTTCAGGACCGAAGTGTTTAACTTTTATAGATCTGTTGTTCCCTATTTTGCAGGGGTTTTGTTAATTATTTATTTGTTGCGGTCCGTCATTGTGCCCTGGATTTTTTCAGAGGCATTTCAACCGACCGAAAACTTATTTGCTTGGCAGTTATTGGGTGATTTTGTTAAGGTCATCTCTGTGGTTATTGTTTATCAATTTATTGCAAAGCGAATGTTTTGGCATTTTATCATCATTGAGGTATTCTTGGTGTTTATGCTCTACCTTACTAGCGTCTATCTCATTGATTCGTATGGTGTCAAAGGTGCTGTGATTGGGCATTTTGTGAGCTACGTGTTGTTTTATGGTGTGGTGTTGTTATTGTTTAG
>JBGTDZ010000168.1:0-2326 GCA_041748055.1 Aquaticitalea sp. | reverse complement strand
TGTTGTACCTGAAAATAAAAAAAGGCCTCAACATATTCGTTGAAGCCTTTGCAGTACTCAAGGCGGGAATCGAACCCGCACTCCGAAGAACTGGATTTTGAATCCAGCGCGTCTACCAATTCCGCCACTTGAGCAATTATTCGATAATTGGATTGCAAAATTATAAAATATTTTATAACAAACACTCAAAATTTGTCGCTTTTATTCTTCAGCAGTTCAAATTAATTCCTAAATTTGCAGCCTGTTAAACCAAAGACAGATTAATTCATTACAAAACAACCCATTATAAATGCCAGAAGGAGTTACAGAAGCCAAAATTTTTGCCTGTTCGCAGAGTACAGAACTTGCTGAAAAAATTGCAGCTACCTATGGTACGCATTTAGGAAATGTAATCACGTCCACCTATAGTGATGGTGAGTTTCAGCCTTCTTACGAGGAATCGATAAGAGGCACACGAATTTTTATCATCGGCTCAACACATCCTGGTCCGAAAAATTTAATGGAAATGTTATTGATGATTGATGCCGCAAAACGAGCGTCTGCAAGACACATTACGGCCGTTTTACCTTATTTTGGGTGGGCAAGACAAGACAGAAAAGACAAGCCAAGGGTTCCAATTGCAGCAAAATTAGTAGCGAAAATGCTGGAAGCTGCAGGTGCAACCCGTATCATAACAATGGATTTGCATGCCGATCAAATACAGGGCTTTTTCGAAAAACCGGTGGATCATCTATTTGCATCAACCGTGTTTTTGCCTTATTTGCAAAATTTAAACTTGGATAACCTGACCATCGCCTCACCAGATATGGGAGGTTCCAAAAGAGCTTACGCTTATTCCAAAGCCTTGGAAAGTGATGTGGTGATTTGTTATAAGCAGCGGGCAAAGGCCAATGTCATCTCTCATATGGAACTGATTGGTGATGTTACTGGTAAAAATGTGGTATTGGTGGATGATATGGTCGATACTGCTGGTACTTTGACCACGGCGGCCGATTTGATGATGGAACGTGGCGCACTTAGTGTAAGGGCCATTTGTACACATCCCATATTATCAGGCAATGCCTATGAACGTCTAGAAAACTCAAAATTGGAAGAATTGATAGTAACCGATTCAATCCCCTTAAAACAAAAAAGCAACAAAATCAAAGTTATCAGCTGCGCTGATTTATTTGCTGAAGTGATGCATAACGTACATTACAATAGATCAATAAGTTCTAAATTTTTAATGTAAGCCCATTTCTACTTTCTAATCCAAAGGAGCAAATGGACATAAAAATAGTAATAATCAATAAATAATTTAAAAAAATGAAATCAATTACAATCAACGGATCTCAAAGAGAAAGCGTGGGCAAAAAAGATTCAAAAGCCTTACGTAATGCTGGTCAGGTTCCTTGCGTATTATACGGAGGAGACAAACCAGTGCATTTCTCTGCACCTGAATTGGCTTTTTCTAAACTGGTTTATACGCCAAATGCGCATACAGTTGTGATTGCCTTAGAAAACGGAACTTCATTGAATGCGATCATGCAGGATATCCAGTTTCACCCTGTTACCGATAAAATCCTTCATGTCGATTTTTATCAATTATTTGAAGACAAAGAAATAACCATGGAAATTCCTGTTCATATTATCGGAACGTCCAAAGGTGTTTTGAGCGGTGGTGTTTTACGAAGAAATCAACGTAAACTGAGAGTGAAGGCGCTTCCTTCAAACTTACCTGATTTTGTCGAAGCTGATATCACTCCTTTAAAAATCGGAAGCAAACTGTATATCACATCTTTGGAAAATCCTGATTACAAATTCTTACATCCAGATAACACCGTGGTTTGTCAAGTGAGACGTTCTAGAGCAAGTGTTGCTGAATTTGAAGAAGAAGAGGAAGCAGCAGCGGCAGAAGCGGCAGCGGAAGCGGCTGGAGAAGAAGGAGCAGAAGGAGCAGAAGCAACAACTGCCGAAGGTGCAACTGAATAAACAACTTCAAAAGGTCAAGAAGAATCCTTATAATTTAATAAAGTTAAAGCATTCCGTTAATTCGGGTTGCTTTTTTTTATTTTTACAAAAAAAGAATGTTCAGATTTTTGTCCAGTCTATTCAATACTTCAAAAGATGCAATAATTGCTCAAGAAAATTCCATGAAAAAGTTTTTAATAGTTGGTTTGGGAAATATTGGTGAGGCTTATGCCAACACACGCCATAATATAGGATTCAAAATACTGGATTTTTTAGCAAAACAGGAATCCTTGTTATTTACAACCCAAAAATTGGGGGATGTGGCTCTTTATAAATATAAAGGGCGTCAGTACATATTCCTCAAACCGAATACTTA
>JBGTDZ010000167.1:0-2802 GCA_041748055.1 Aquaticitalea sp. | reverse complement strand
TGGATTGTATCTTTTAAAAATTGCTGATACTGAAGGAAATGTCTTGGTAAAGAAAATTGTTAAGAATTAAACAACCCAGAATCCTTTTTTTAAAAGCTGAATTATCTGCTTCAAACTTAGTTGAAACCAAATTTTTTGATCATGATAATTGTCGATGGCTTCTCTAGAACTATTAAAATGTTTTAGGAGCATAATTCTATTTACGAAACTTCACATTTTAAACCCTTGCGTCAAAAGAAATTAAATCGCTATATTTGATAATCACTAAACCAGTTAAAATGAAATCAAAAATCGTATTTACCATCAGCTGTGCGATCCTTCTATCCGTTTTAAGTTGCAAAAAGGAAAAAGAAAGCACTGAATCGACTACTGAAGTTACCGAAAACACGTCAGAAAACAATGTGCCTACAAATCCTCTTAACGAAGTGTATTGGGGAGACACTCACTTACATACTGCCTTGTCATTAGATGCAGGCGCTTTTGGCAACCGACTTGGATTGGATGAGGCGTATCGCTTTGCTATGGGAGAAGAGGTAACTTCCAGCAACGGAACGACAGCAAAATTGTCAAGACCATTGGATTTTTTAGTCGTAGCCGACCACTCCGACGGGATGGGTATTTTTACAGGGCTTATGAACAACGAAGATTTTATCATGAAAACGCCTGAAGGTCAACGCTGGAGCAAGATGTTGGCCGAAGGAAAAAATCAAGAGACAGCTATAGATATCATTACCAACTTTGGGCAAGGGACGCTTTCGTTTAAAACCAATGATCCGGCCATGATGGCACCTGTTTGGAAAAGCGTTGTAGAGGCTGCCGAAAAGTACAATACCCCAGGGAAATTTACCGCATTTATAGGATATGAGTGGACCTCATTAATTAAAGGTAATAACCTGCATAGAAACGTAATTTATCGCGATAATGGAGACAAAACGATAGATCACCTACCTTTCACTCTTGCGGACAGTCCAGATCCAGAAGAACTCTGGAAAAACATGGCACTTTATGAAAAAAATACTGGCGGACAGGCATTGGCAATTCCGCATAATGGAAATTTGAGCAACGGGATGATGTTTGCCGAAACCCGAATTAACGGCGAGCCAATTACAGAAACATACGCTAGAGAGCGGTTTAAAAGGGAACCGCTTTACGAGGCATCGCAAATAAAAGGAGATGGGGAATCACATCCTTTTTTGTCGCCAAACGACGAATTTGCTGATTTCGAAAATTGGGACAAAGGAAATTTAGATATGACAGCGCTGAAGACCAAAGATATGCTTCAGCACGAATATACCCGATCCGCTTTAAAAAGAGGTTTGAAATATCAAAAGGAAATGGGAGTCAATCCCTATAAATTTGGATTGATAGGTGGTACAGATTCGCATACATCATTATCCACTGCGGACGACAACAATTTCTTCGGAAAAGCAACTACTGCAGAGCCATCAAAAGAAAGAGCCATGCATCCTTTTGTGAAATCTAAATTAGGCATTGTTTATACATACGAAACGATTGCAGCAAGTTATGCAGCAGTCTGGGCTAAATCAAATACTCGTGAGGATATTTATGATGCCATGGCAAGGAAGGAGACTTATGCCACTACTGGATCCAGAATAAAGTTACGCTTTTTTGGTGGTTGGAATTTCACAGATAAAGATATGAATGATAGCTATGTAAAAACAGGTTATGACAAAGGAGTGCCTATGGGCGGCGACTTAAATAAAGCGTCTGGAAAAGTGCCTTCATTTATGGTGCATGCAATGATGGATCCCGAAGGTGGTAGTTTAGATCGCATTCAAATAGTAAAAGGATGGGTTAATGCTGATGGTAGTTTAGGTGAAAAAGTGTATGATTTGGCATGGAGCGGAAATAGACAAATAGATGCCAAAGGAAAAGTACCTTCAGTTGGTAATACTGTCAATTTAGAAGATGCCTCATGGAAGAATGATATTGGTGCAACTGAATTAAGTAAGGTATGGACTGATCCAGATTTCGATGCTTCAAAAGAAGCTTTTTATTATATCCGTGTTATTGAAATCCCAACGCCTCGCTGGACATTATATGATAAAGTTAGATATGGTACAGAACTTGGTTCAGAAATAAAACTTACAACAACTGAAAGGGCCTACAGTTCACAAATTTGGTATACGCCAAATTAATTATAATAATTACAAGTTTAAAAAAAAGAGACAGTGATATATTATTGTCTCTTTTTTCATGATAAATTTCGATTAAGATGAAAAATATTTTAAAAGAACCCTTATTCCAATTCATCCTGATTGGGATTGCCTTATTTGTGATTTATGGTTTAGTAACCAAAGGTGAAGATAAGGAGGACATCGTGATTGATTCTTTTTTAATTGATGAAATGTCTACCAAATGGGAAATGCAATGGAAACGTAAACCAACGATTGATGAATTAATAGGTTTGGTAAATTCACATTTACAGCAAGAAGTCATGTATCGCGAAGCATTGGCCATGAACCTTGACCATAATGATGAAATTATAAAACGTAGGCTAGCTCAAAAAATGGAATTCATCTCTGACGAGCTTGCGGAATCCCTACAACCAACCAAGGAAATGCTCATTGAATATTTGGAAGAACATAAAAATAAGTATTCAAAACCAGCAGTATATTCACTAAAACAAATTTATTTTAATCAAAACGTACGCGATAATGCTCTAAAAGATGCCAAGACTGCATTATCATCTAGCGATATTGAAAATTCAGGAGATAAAATTTCTTTACCGAAATCATATTCAGATACTGATGCTTCAAAAATTGCGATAGATTTTGGAAC
>JBGTDZ010000166.1:0-2006 GCA_041748055.1 Aquaticitalea sp. | reverse complement strand
GATTCTATATTTTATGGCAGATTCATAAATTTTCTGGAAAGAACTTCGGGATACACTTATATTAAATCCATCGCAAAGGCCATAGATAAAGTTCAATCTTGTCACGGCATCGTCCAATCCGAAAAAGCTGTCAAACCCGTTTTCAATACTTCCAAAGCGATGCGCAACCACGAAGGTCAATTCCTTTCTTGCAACCAGTTTTGTTGATTCAAAATTCACGATTTTAAGACCTTTAAATGTCGCTATGGTATAATCGTTTTGAGTAGAATCTACATCAATTTCTGCAAGCAAATCATCTTGCGAAAACAGCAAAGTAGGAATGCAAAAAAGAATGTAGATTATAAATTTCATCTAGTTTTTTATAAAACGCTGGGTCTGTTTTTTGTCGCCGGATTCTAAGGTTATCAGATACAATCCTTGTGAGAGGTCAGATACATTGACATTGATCGTTTGGTTTGCATTAAATGTTTCTATCAATACAGATTTTCCGAGCACATCGTGAATGGTCAATTGTCCGTTGGAGAGTGCCTGAGGCAATTCAATGGAAAGCAAATCAGTCGCTGGATTAGAAGTGATGTTGAAGAGTTTCAGTTGATTCTCGCCAACTCCCAGATTTTCAGTTACCGTAATGGTGCCAGACATACTTGCTGCCCCATGGACGCCACATAAATAATCGTTGGCACCAATAACCGTAAAGGTGTGCGAAAATGTTGAGCCAATAGGACCTATAACTCCGCTGTTGAAGGTTTCAACAGAACTTCCCGGCACACTCTCAACGGTGTGGCTGGGGCTCGTCCAGGTCCAAATAACCGTATCGCCACTTTCGATGGTCAAATCGACATTCGATCCGATGCCCGCAAACCAGTTTAAATTATGGGTTGTCTGTGCAGTTGTGCTTAATATTCCTAAGAATGTAAGTACGATAAGTAATCTTGTTTTCATAATGTAATTGTTTTAAGGATTAATTAATAATTGTGCATTGGTCTAATTTCACTTGTTCGAGCAAATCGTCATACCCGATGACGCGTCCTTTTATCTTTATTTCCGAATCGTTAGGTAACGAAGTTGTCAAACTATCAATGAGCTGGCAAAAAACGATCAAATTTAATGTGATTTCGTTTTTGTCGCTATCGGACACGTTTCCTTTAATTATGACAGTTTTATTTAGGTATTTTTTTTCACTTGCAATGGGATTTTCCAGAAACTCTTTTTGGATGGTGCTTGAAGCCAAAGAGAATTCTGGGTTTTCGGCACTTATATTCCTATGATCTTGATAGATATAATAGTATCCAATAACACTAACTATTAATAAGACCAAAATAATAGCAATCCATTTTTTCATGGTTCTTCTTTATTTATTAAAACTGCTTCAGAAGTAGGGATGAAGCAGTTTTATTCAGCTCACAAAAAAATTCGGGGAAGGGGTATGCAATCTATTTTTCTAATTCATTTCAAACGTTAGGGTGTCGGTACCACCATTGCCACCACTCACATGTATCAAATCTATTTTGGTGGCTGTTCGAGAGACGATATGCCAATCTTCGGTCAGTTCGGTAAAATCATCGGGTGAAGAAAAGCCAATGTTAAAGTCAATGTCATCATTGCTGTTACTATCGTCATTGCTGTTGTCATCATTGGTTATTGACCATGTTCCTGTTACAGTAGTGTTTCCATTATCGGCCACTAATGCTCCATTGCTGTTAAAAGTAAAACTGTAACCGTTGAAATTACTGGTTTCATCATTACCAGAATCTATAAAACTTGTAATGCGCCAGACTCCCGTTTGAACAGTTGCGGTAACTTCTGCAATTACAACAGAATTGTCATTCGGGTTTTGACCATCGTCATCGGATGAAGAGCAGGTTGATGACATCATGGAAAAACATAACATTAAGAGCATGCAATAAAAAATTCCTTTTTTCATAATTCAAATATTTAGGGGTTTAAAAGTTTATTGATTATATGGTATTTATTTTATTGTTGTTAATTGCAATTGCTTTCATATC
>JBGTDZ010000165.1:0-10839 GCA_041748055.1 Aquaticitalea sp. | reverse complement strand
TTTTTTACATGCTGCCTACTATCAACCCAATCGAAACCAACGCCTGGAAAAACCTGGAGGAACATTTCCAGACCATGAAAGACTGCCAGATGCGTGACCTTTTTGCCAAGGAAGAAACACGTTTTTCCAAATTTTCCCTTCGCTTTCAAGATATTTTGATAGATTATTCCAAAAACCGGATTACCGAAGAAACTTTACAGCTTTTGTTAAAATTAGCGCAGGAAACAAAAGTAAAAGATGCCATAGAAAGCATGTTTTCAGGCCATGCCATTAACCAGACTGAAAACCGGGCGGTGCTACACGTGGCCCTGCGCAACCGCTCCAATACACCTGTTAAAGTTGATGGTGAAGATGTGATGCCTGCCGTGAATGCCGTGCTGACCCAGATGCAAAAGTTTTCGGAAAAGATCATCAGTGGTGCTTGGAAAGGTTATACCGGTAAATCCATTACAGATATTGTAAACATCGGCATTGGTGGGTCTGACCTGGGGCCGCTGATGGTAACCGAAGCCCTGAAGCACTACCAAAAACCAAATTTGCAGGTGCATTTTGTGTCTAATGTAGACGGCACGCACATTGCCGAAACGTTGAAAAAAGTTAATCCCGAAACCACGCTATTCATGGTGGCTTCCAAAACTTTTACCACCCAGGAAACCATGACCAACGCCCATACTGCCCGCGATTGGTTTCTGAAATCTGCCAAAAATGAAGATGAAATCAAAAAGCATTTTGTGGCCCTCTCTACCAACGAGGAAGGCGTAACCGAATTTGGTATTGACCCTGAAAATATGTTTGAGTTTTGGGACTGGGTAGGTGGCCGTTATTCGCTTTGGTCGGCCATCGGTTTGTCCATTGCCTGCGCCATTGGGTTTGAAAATTTTGCCGCCTTGCTGGAAGGAGCGCATGAGATGGATAAGCATTTTCGCGATACGCCCCTGGAAGAAAACATTCCAGTTGTACTTGCCCTGATTGGCATATGGTATAACAACTTTTTTGGATCAGAAACCGAAGCGATTTTGCCATATGATCAATACATGCACCGGTTTGCTGCTTACTTTCAGCAAGGTAATATGGAAAGCAATGGAAAATATGTGGATAGAAATGGTTATGTTGCCAACTACCAAACGGGTCCTATCATTTGGGGAGAACCAGGCACCAACGGACAGCATGCTTTTTACCAGCTCATTCACCAGGGCACCAAGCTGATTCCCTGCGATTTTCTGGCCCCGGCCATCAGCCAAAATCCCATTGGCGACCATCATATAAAACTTTTGTCCAACTTTTTTGCCCAAACCGAAGCTTTAATGATGGGCAAAACAGAGGAAGAAGTGCGGAAAGAACTGAAAGATAGCGGAAAAAGTGAGGAAGAAATAAAGGAGCTGCTGCCCTTCAAAGTATTTCAAGGTAACAAACCCACCAATTCAATTCTGTTCAAAAAACTTACCCCCCAAACTCTGGGCAGCCTGATTGCCCTATACGAACACAAAATTTTTGTGCAAGGTGTCATCTGGAACATCTTTAGCTTCGACCAATGGGGCGTGGAACTGGGCAAACAACTGGCCAAGAAAATTTTGCCCGAACTGGAAAATGATGCAACCATAACTTCGCATGATGTTTCTACCAACGGCTTGATCAATGCTTATAAAGCCATGAGGAAATAAGAGACAATGTATCTCAGGCATGCAAAGTGATGGGATACAGTTGCGATTCATCCTATCGTTCACTTTTGTGATCCGATAAATATATCAATGAACAAAGGGAGGACCGCAGTACTCCATGAGATCAGCGCTCGATGCCCGACCGAAAGAAACCCGATTCCAAGAACCTTGTGGATGATAGCATAGAACAAGCCTTTTTAGACAGCCTCATAACGAATGGCTTTTGAGAACGCTGTCAGATATATCTGATCTGTCAGCACAAGTCTTGACTATTACAAATTAACCACGCTGATTAACTAAGACTAACACCAAATAACCATCCTACCAGAGCTGTTAACCCCATGGCAACGGTGCCCCAAAAAGTAATTCTAATAACGGCCTTACCTGCACTTGAACCTCCGGTTTTAGCTGCTATTGCACCTAAAAAAATTAGAAAAATGATGGCAAAACCGTACAGATAATATTCCATATGTTTCATTGGTAAAAAAACAGAAACTAAAAGTGGAAGAATTCCGCCAACTGTAAATGCCGCACCCGAGGCGAAAGCAGCTTGTATTGGTTTGGCTTTACTAATTTCATTAATTCCTAACTCGTCTCTAATGTGCGCTGCTAAAGCATCTCTCTCTGTTAATTCTTTTGCTACCATCAATGCCGTTTCATTTTTTAAACCTCTTTTAACATAAATTTCAGCCAACCTCTGTAGTTCAATTTCAGGAGTCTCTTCTAGTTCTTGTTTCTCTCGCGCAACATCTGCTTTTTCGATATCGGTTTGAGAACTAACCGAAACGTATTCTCCTGCTGCCATTGATAAGGCCCCAGCTACTAGTCCA
This sequence comes from Aquaticitalea sp., assembly GCA_041748055.1. Taxonomy (GTDB): domain Bacteria; phylum Bacteroidota; class Bacteroidia; order Flavobacteriales; family Flavobacteriaceae; genus JBPOFM01. The sequence goes on along the minus strand of JBGTDZ010000165.1, from coordinate 8,351 downwards.
GCTACAGTAGCCAATACAATGGGTTCTCTAACATTACTTGCCGCTGCAATTCCAATGGCAAGACTTGCCGTGGATAAAATTCCATCATTTGCACCAAGGACTGCTGCTCTTAACCAATTACTTCTGTTTATGAAATGATTGTCTAAATAATGGTCTGTCGTGTCGGTCATTTCTGATATTTAATTATTTGTCAACTATGCTTACAGTTACTCTTTAATTTCATCATGACTAAGCGCTAAAGTGTAGTGGTACGAGATAAATGGGTGAGGTGAAATTTATCCTAAAATCTTCACGCCAACCATTCCAACAAGAAACCCGAAACTAGCCCCGAGGGCTGGAATCCAGCTCTTTTCTAGGCGTGACATGGGAGCGATATCCTGAAAAATCAGGTATATCACCCCACCGCCTGAAAACACCATGAGTGCCCCGATGGTCATGGGCATACCTGCTAAAAAATAATAACCCCCAAGTGCAGAAATCACTCCTATAAAGCTCAATAGAAAAAAGATGAACAAACACCGCCTTGTAGTATAGTTGCATTTCATATCCAGGTAGGCATTAAATGATTCAGGAAAATTTTGAATACCAATAATAATCGCCAACAATATTCCCAATTGAGAATTTTGGGCAAATACTGCACCCATCGCAATTGATTCGGGCACAAAATCTGAGAGCATGCCAAGCAATTGAGCCATGGTTCCGCCCTTCTTCTCAAGGTACCGGTCTATAAAAAAGAAGGTGATAGCGCCTGCAAAAAAGAATACCACCATGGGTGCCAATGACAATACACGCATGCCTTCAGGAACCAATACTAATCCAACGGCTGCCATTAAAATGCCTCCACCGAAGGCGATGGAGACATGAACAATTTCTGCTTTTACGAGTCCGGTTTTGACGTGCTCTCCAAAATAATACGATAAGAGCCCTCCTAAGAACACCGTTGATCCGGAAAGAAGTGAGTACACTATTATACGCTGTAGTTCTGTCATATGAAAAGTCAAGGGCTATTTCGCTTATCTATACATAATTATGGCTTGTGCTTTTTAGCTTCCGGCCCCTTTATCTGACAGTTAGAATTTTTCAGGTTTGTTGTACTCAACTTCTGTAATATTGAATTTTGCATAACTGAAATCCTCCTTCTCTAATCGCCATAACACATCAAAGGCTGTCGGTATTAATACATTATTCAATTCCTTGTAATTTGTTGCTTTTATAATCCAAGTTTCCAAATTGTCTTCGCCCATATATCTTTTGGTTTCCATTTCCGTTATTTCTCCAAGTTCATTAAATGTAATTTTGAAAAATAAAGAAAGCCCTTCGTAATTAAATGTAAGTTTTGCTGTTTTGGAATCAATCGGAAACCATTGTAATCTCTTACTGGGTAAAAAGTTTGTCGGATATAAAATACTCTCTCCAAGCCAACGTAGTATTTCCCCAATATCATATTTTTCTTTCCCTTTTGCATCCACAATATTATATATTGACAAAAGTGTTACAATTAGTCTGCCTTGGTTTGAAATATACATATCTCTTGCCACAAACATTGCTGTAGTTCCTTTCCAAATAAAACCTGGTTTTTCGGTTGTTGCATATTGTTCCCCTTTTATATTCATCCAATCATTGTCAATTCCTGTTTTGAATTGCCCCACGTGTTTAATTCTCGCATAGCTTATGTAGGGTTGACCGTCTTGTAAAATGTGGTTGAAATACCGTTGAACAGGTTCTGGTAAACTATCTAATTGCCTTTTATGAAATCTCTGGTCAGAAATACTTTTTGATTGAGCAAAAAGTGTTTTTACCTGACTACTGAATTGTATGGATAAATTTAGTTTACCGAAGAAAAAGATAAGCAGTAGGAATCCAAGAATTGATAAAGTAATGATCATAAGTTTTTTGCGTTTCATTTCTGGTAGATAGTTCTGACTTGTGGAAGTATCGCAAAAATGAGTAGTGGTATGGAATAGAGCATGTAAAGGGTTTGAAGCCATCCAACCCCTTGTACAACTATTGTTTCTACTTGTATCCAAATGATGAGTGCAAATGCTATGTAGATACTGAAAGACCAAGCCCAATACATATCTTTAAATACGTTGAATTTTTCGGCAAACCCGCTTTTGGGTTTCTTAATTAAAGCAATGGATATAAGGCATGGGGTAAGCCCAAGAATAGAAAACAGAATAATACCGGGAATGAGGAAATTTGTAAAAGGAGAATGTTCTAAAATGGATAAAGGTAAGTCACCAATTAATTTTCCTGATGGTGAAATGATTAAAAATGCTCCGCCACCCATGGCACTTATGCCAAGAAATGATAGTAAGAATACAAGTATATTTCTTGCTGTTGTTGGTTTCAGAATCATTTATTTAGAATTCTATGAAAGTTTTAAGATTTGTTTCTGCGCAAATAATATTCTATTCCGATAAATCAATAAAGAAAGGGTTATTAAACTTGTTAGTATTAAACCTGTATCTTCCAAAATGCCAAATTGAAATGCTGCCATAAAACCTATAACTGACCAAACAAATGGAATGATAAGAATTGTAATAGGGCATTTTTTGATATTCAATAAGAGAACTCCAAAAGTGAAAATAGTAGTAGGGCAAGGCAAACCAAAGGAGGGTGAAGATGGATAAATATGACCAAGAAAATATCCTAAAACAGGATAGATAATCAGTGCAAATACTATCAAAATTATTCCTGTAATTCCGTACTTATTTTTTTGAAATTGGAATAAAAATTTATTTTGAAAAACACCTAAAATAAAAAATAAAATACCCTGAATAATAAATAATCCACCAAATAAGTATGCAGCTTTATTTATTGTAGTGAAAAAAATTATGTGATAGGCAATTCCCATCCACAACCATAGAAATGAAAGAATGCCGCTAATAATTTTGCCTGATAGAGGAATGGGTTTAAAGGTTAAATAAATTACAATAGCACTTATGAAATAGAAAATAAGTTGTATGGGAAAAACTGCCTCATTGTAGTTTTTAAAAACTTCTAAGAACTGCTCTAAGGTGAAGGGTGGTTTCATTGTTCATTTTTGCTTTTTACCCAGTACTCAGGCTATTTTTTTTATACTGTTCCATTTATATTAAAACCTAACCGATAAGCCGCCACATCACCATAGTTGCAATTTTTTATTGGTAGAGTTGCTTTATTTCCTATCCTTCATTTTATCTTTCATTTCAGGGTTCCCCATCATCTCTTCCTTCATTTTATCTTTCATTTCTCCTTGCATCTCTTTGTTTTCATGCATTTTCTGCATCAGCATCTTTCTTCCTTCGGGGCTTTCCAACATTTTATCGAGCATCATCGTCTGCATTTTATCTTTCATTTCAGGATTCTCCTCCATCATTTTCTGCATATGTGATTTCATCTTCTGTTTCATTTCCGGATTATTTTCCATCATAGCTTTCATCTTTCCGGATTCCATCATTTGCATATGGTTCTGCATCATTATCTTTCTTGCAACTTCGTCTTGTTGTGCTAAGTCGATAAATTCATTGAATTGATTCGGATTTGAAATAATCTCCTGATAGAGCGCATTTCGGTTGTCTTGAACTTCCATTGTTTCAGCAGCATTAAAGGTGGATTTACAGCTCACCAATGATCCGATTACACCAATGATCAACAATGTTTTTACAATTGTTTTCATTTTACCTAATTTTTAGAATTAATAAATAGGATTACTACTATGATAAGGAGTGATATAAACCACATTCCCCAACCCCAATTGCTATCGTGCATGATGTTAGTTGGTTTTGGTTGTAGATGATTTCATTTTCATGAACTTGTTCCACATTTCCGGTTTGCCTTTCATCATTTGAGTCATGGCATTGAACATTGTAGAATCTGAAGCTGCCATGGTAACCATATGTTCCATCGTACCCTTCATTTTTGTAGGATCTTTCATCATCATCCCCATCATTTCGGGCTTTTCCATCATTTCTTGACCCATCATTTTTCTGCAACTGTCATTTTCCATCATGGCATTTATCAATTCCATTCTATAAGGTTGATGATCGATAAATGAGGCAATGATTTCAGAACGTTGCGTATCATTTTTTAGTAATTGATCTACCGGTTGTTTGGAATCGCAGGCCGTAAATAAGAACATAGCATTAGCTATAAGCATTGAGGTAATCCGTAATTTTTTCATTTTATTGTTGTTTTAAATTTTATATTAGGTTGATCGCATCAAGAAATGCAAAACGCTTCAAATACATTCAAGCCAAGTTTACTATTTGGTCTGAAGATGAGTGCAACATCACCAATTCTGGGCAAGCTGATTATTTCATGTTCTTGATTTTGTTCCATGATTATCCTATTTATTGATTTGTATTTTGGCGAACCGATTTTTGTTTAGGATGAATTGTTATTGATACCTGGTAATATTTATAACTGTCTAGAAACTAATCACGGCCTCGATATTAAAGCCATCAAATTTCGCCCCGGCAAATCTTCCGGTCCAGGCATTACCCGTATATTGTTGGTTTACATATTCAACCTTGGTTAAAATATTCTTTGAGAGAAACCAACCACCACCAATGTTTAATCGACCGATTTCCAGGTCTTCTGTAGCACTCTCCAAAGTCTTACCCTCTACGGTATTATATCTTCCTGCCAGATAGAATTTTTCATCCTTACCAAAACGATACACCAATTCTGCCGACAGTTGAGTGAAAGCTCCTTCTTTATCAGGAACAGGTTGGGTGGTTTCATTTTGGGGGATGGCATTGCTCCCTGATGCCAGCTCATAGATGCCAAAAAATTCAAGGCCCTTAAATTTTATAAAAGGATTAATTTGCACTGCAGTAAGCTTTGTAAAGCGGGCATTGTACCTGCCTTCAAATTCACCACCTTCTGAGGCTCCAGTTGAATCAGGCAAGGTATGTAAAACATTGTAATATCTGGCACCTGTACGATCGCCTCCATACAACCATGTTCCGGTGGTTGTGCCCTGGTTCGTATAAACAGATCCTGTCAACCGTACTCTCAGATCAGTATTTACCTGTTTATCAAAACCCAATTTGCCATAAAAGGAAGGTTTGTTGTCACTTTTATCGGTGACCACTACATTTTGATTAAGCTTGCCATTGGTGATCCCAATCACTGCCATCAACCCATTTTTTTGTAGCGTAACCTCACCGAAGGCTTCAGTGGAAAAAGCATCCATAATATAATTTCCGACAAAGGGGTTAAAAATTGCCCGGGCATTATCCGATCTGCGAAAGTGCGCATCGCCATAGTTAAATTCATCCAAACCAATCGTAATGGTGGTGTATTTCATGATCCCTTCTAAAAAACCGGGTTGAATAAAATCCAATTTGTCTATCTGGATATGACCGCCTTTCACCCACGAATCCTCGTGGTGTTGGGATGATAGGTAGGTTCTCAGGTGTATCCTGACGCCATCAATCAATTGCACATCAAGATTCAGGTTAGCTGTTGGCAGGTTAAAGTTGGAACCGAGTTCCACCAGGTTGTTGGCGTCATTGTTTTGATCCAATGTCTGAAACTGCATAGCAAAGTCGCCACCCACCCGGACTTTCACGCCATCGAAGGCTACCGTGTTAACTTTTGATGTCTCAAAAATATTTAACCCAAGCATATCATTTGACCTGAAATACTGAAGTTTAGGTTGCTGTGCGCGCAAAACCATAGGCATACTGCAAAAAAATAGAATTAAAATAATTTTCATTGGAGTGGGGATTATTGATAAAATTGTGAGTGCGTATTAAACGCCTTTTTGTTTTTTATAGACCACATTGAATTCCAGCGTGATAGCATCACCAGTTTTCATAGCGCCGAGCATAAAAGACGGTGGATCAACATTGTAATCGGTCATGTTCAGTTTGTCTGATCCCTTACAGGTAATGGTTCCATCCATATTAATGACGCAATGAACATCCATTACTATTTCTTTTGTAACGCCTGCAATGGTGAGCGTGCCGTTTGCCTTGAGCAGATAGCCTTCTTTTTCAGGCGATAGCGTGGCCGATGTTAGTTTGTACTGAATGTCTGCAAACTCATCCGACTTCAATGCCTTGTAAGCATTCTTGTCAAGTCCTTTACTATCACTTTTCAAATCTTTTACTTCTAAAACGAACGAAAGGGATTTCACCGAAACAAGATCACTTTCACTTCCTGACTTGAAAACAAATTGAGCTTCTCCTGTAGCAGATATCGCATCCATTTCCCAATTATGCAATGTGGATGTACCCAGCAACTTCATATTGATATCCTTGGTGTCTTCGATTTTGTAAATCGATTGTGAATACCCAATGTTGCTGAGACCCGTGATGCAGATAAGCATCAATGCTATACTTTTTAAATATTTTTCCATTTTATAAGTTTTTAATTTTAAATGACGGTTGAATTTTAGTCCATCAGAATTATTTTTAATGAATTTTCTTTTGATGCATTTTCACATCATGTGTTTAATGATTCTTTAACCGACCATATATTGTTTCTATTGAAGTCTTTAATTTATCAAGAGCACCATTTACGGCTTGCTCTACAGTATTTGCATGGCTAGTAACAGCAATTGGTTGCCTGTTTTCGAGTCGGGCTTCAAGCATACAACGTTTGTCGTTCTCTCCTTTTTTGTGACTATTTTCATCTGCAAGATGAACCTCAATTCTGGTAATATGATCGCTAAACAGAGACAATTCTTCTTTTATTAATGAATTTAAATAGCTTTCAAGCTTTTCGTTTCCTGATATATTTTTATCCGTATTTAATTGAATTTTCATGCTCTTTTCGTTTAATAATTGTCCTTTTAAGGAAGGATTAGCCTGGTCTGTTACTTTATTTCTGAATATTTTATTAATTCGTCAATATCACCTTTATCGCCTTTTCTTTGGATGCATTGCCAAACACTTCATAAGCCCGAAGTATTTCTTCCAGCTTAAAATGATGGGTGATTAATTTTTCCGGTTCTATTTTTCCGGAGGTGACAGTTTTCAGTAGCATCGGAGTGGTGTTTGTATTCACCAGTCCCATGGTGATAGTGATGTTACGAATCCATAGATTTTGAATTTGCAGGTCTACACTATGCCCATGAACACCAATATTGGCGAGATGTCCGCCAGGGCGAATGATATTCTGACAGATATCGAACGTAGCAGAAGCACCGACAGCTTCAATGGCCACATCTACGCCATCTTTCGTTTCAGACATTATCTTTTTTGCAGCATCTTCTGTTGCTGAGTTGATTATATCCGTGGCACCCAATTTTTTAGCCAGTTGCAAACGATTTTCATCGATATCAATCATATAAATTTTTGCAGGTGAATAGAATTGTGAAGTGAGCAGGGCAGACATGCCTATGGGGCCGGCACCAACAATCGCAATAGTGTCTCCCGGTTTTACACAGCCATTGATCACTCCAATCTCATGACCCGTTGGAAGTATGTCACTTAACATCACCATTGCTCCTTCGTCAACTCCGTCAGGAACGGCATAAAGACTATTGTCGGCATGCGGAATGCGCACAAACTCGGCTTGCGTACCATTGATGATATTGCCTAATATCCAACCCCCCTCCTCGCAATGCGCATACATTTGTTTTTTGCAATATTCACAAGTGCCATCGGCGGTGATACATGAAATAATCACACGATCACCTTTCTTAAAATTCCTTACTGATGTACCCACTTCTTCAATCACGCCAATGCCTTCGTGGCCCAGCGTTGTTCCTGGTTTTACAGTATGGGTCTTGCCATGTAAAATTCCCAAATCTGTTCCGCAGATAGTCGTCTTCACTATTTTAACGAGCGCATCAGTTGGTTTTTCAATTCCTGGCTTTGGTATTTCTTTCCATTCTATTTTTCCGGGCCCATGAAAGACGAGCCCTTTCATTGTTGTTATATTTCCATAAGTTGATCCATTTGACTTCTCTTTCTTGGTTGGAACAAATGTGGTTGACATTTTTTTAGAATTTATTTAAGACTGAATTATTAAAATGTAAAGGTGATTCTCTTTACTCTTAAAAGCGTTACACATTTATGGATAAGATTTACATATATCACACAATACTCTTTATCAAAGAATTTCAATCCATAGCAGGGTATTTGCTAACTAAGTAGAATTTAGGTTCCGTGGCATTGCTAACAATGCAGGGTTCTAAACGAAAGGATAAAATGAAAGATATTGAATGTCAATGACTTACCTCACTTATCAGGTCACAAATCCCTATTAGGTTAGCAATGCCAAAACCGAATCCTCAGACATTGTTGCATTTGATGACAATTGGAAAGACCTAATGCCTATTAGTGGCACATTCATAAAAGTGGGCTAGTGGGCTAGAATAAATTTCTTCACTTTAACAATACTCGTTAAAG
>JBGTDZ010000164.1:0-6412 GCA_041748055.1 Aquaticitalea sp. | reverse complement strand
TTTTCCAACTGATGATGCCGGGATAGCGAATGCTTCTCACGTCCACCCCATATTTTTTCAAAATAATACTCGCACCAACGTTCGCCCACCTGTTTGGTAATTCCGTAAACCGTAGTGGGTTCCATAATGGTGTGCTGCGGGGTTTGCTCTTTTGGTGTTGTTGGGCCAAAAACAGCAATGCTTGATGGCCAAAATACTTTTTTCACAAATTTTGCTTTGGCAAGATTCAATACATGAAAAAGGGAATTCATGTTCAGGTCCCAAGCTTTCATAGGGAATTTTTCGCCTGTGGCACTCAACATGGCTGCCATTAAATAAATGGCATCTATCTTATGTTTTTCAACACAAATATGAATGGAGGCATAATCCTGGGCATCGACAATCTCAAAAATTCCCGAATTGACCACCTCAAGATTATTGTAGCTGATGTCACTGGCAATCACATTGTCATTACCGTGAATACCACGTAATTTATAGGTGAGTTCAGATCCAATTTGACCGCAAGCTCCTATGATTAATATTTTTGATGGCATCTTTTTGTTCGCTATAATGTTTTAACAAAAGTAATAAGAATATAGGGGCGGGAAAATTTAATGCTTCAAAAATTAACGATCTTAAAACGTGTGTTTTTATTTGAGTCTAAACGTTTAAAAATTAGATTGCGTTAAAGTTTAAGTATCTTTACACCTCAATATTTTAATTCAATAAGACCTTTGTCATGAAATTTTTCTGTTTGATAGCAAGTTTGCTTTTGGTGCTTGGTTGCAATTCCAAATCGGGAGATGCGACAACCCAGGTTACCAACAAAGAACAAGATTCGAAAAGGATTACGGCCAAGGACATTGAAAATATAAAATATACTGACTTTGTGTTGAGTCCAGAGGCGAATGAAGCAATTGTGAATTGGCAACAATATCAAGAATTGATGGTACAAATAGAGTTTCTTAAACAAGGGGACTTTTCTTTTTTTGGAGGGAAAAACGAGTTGCTGTTGAGTTTCCTAAAAGATTTGAAAAACGACATTCCGGAAACTGTCGCTGCACCAAGCATCAAGGAACGCCTCATTGCTTTGGATACAAAAATCCTGAAATTCCACAGCACCTTACAACTTTCGAATGCAAAAAAGGAAGAACTTCTTAAGAACATAAAAGAGATTTTGGTTGCGACCTCAAATCTTCACTTGCAAATCAATAAAAAATTTGAACTCGAATCCCAAGTCATTTTCGATCCTTCAGGTCCAAAGATAGAATGAGACGTCTATAATTTCTTAATCTTTTGTTAAGATGTAACAATCTGGCATTTTAGGATTCTTATTAATCACTAATTTTATGCATATGGCTTTCCTCTCGCAAGAAAGCGCAATAACTTATGTATCACTAATTTTATTTCATTATGAATACATCAAATCTCAAACAGCTGATGGCTGTTTCCGGAATAACCTTGTTTGCCTTGGTGGCATGTAAGGATGATTCCAAAAAAGACACTGCAATGCAAGAGGAAAGAATCCCAGGAATTGTTTTGGAAAACATGGACACCTTAGTGAGTCCAAAAACTGATTTTTATAATTATGTCAATGGCAATTGGCAAAGAACTACCACCATCCCAGATGATGAATCGATTTGGGGCGGCTTTAGTGTGCTTCGCAAATCAACACGAAAGGATGTTTTGGAACTTATCAACACCTCCAGGGAGCTAAATACTTATGCCGAAGGAACAGATCAAAAAAAGGCATTGCTCATTTATGAAAGTGAGTTGGATACGCTTGCAAGAAATGAAGCAGGCATTAAGCCATTGCAACCTTATCTAGATAAAATCAATGGCATTAAAACCATAGGGGATTTTCAGACTGTGGTGGCTCAGAACAATGCAATTTCACAACCGTTTATGGGCTTGGCATCTTTTGCCGATTTGAATGACAGTAGCATGAATGCAGCATACATCGTGCCAGGAGGCTTGGGACTGCCCGAGAGAGATTACTATTTGGACCAAGATGAGAAATCCAAACAAATCCGCCAACAGTATGTAGACCATATTGTGAGAATGTACAAATTTATTGGCATTGAAGAAACAGAGGCCCGAAAAGAGGCAGAAACCATCTTGGCGATTGAAACCAAATTGGCAGAACCACGATTAGATAAAGTGCAAAGCAGAGACGCACGCAATTTCAATAACCCAAAAAGCTTAACGGAATTACAAACCATGACGCCTTCCGTCAATTGGGAAAAATTCATAAAGGATTTGGGCGTTGAAAAAACTTTGGATACGGTGATGGTGATGCAACCCAAGTATATGACGGCTTTAAATGCACTATTAAAAAGCACGACTATCGAGGATGTAAAAGCATTGGTGCGTTGGTCAACCTTAAACAATGCGGCTAGTTTGCTCACAACCGAAATGGAAAAGGCCAATTGGGAATTTTACAGCAAAACGCTCAATGGAGATAAGAAACAACAGCCAGCAGACGAACGCGCTTTAGAAACCGTAAGCAATACTGTTGGTGAAGCCATCGGCAAAGTATATGTGGATGCAAAGTTTCCGCCAGAAGCTAAAGCCAAGGCTGAAAAAATGATCAAGAATATTGTCAAAGCCTATCAAGTGCGAATCAAGGCCTTGGATTGGATGTCTGAAGAAACCAAGCAAAAAGCCATTGCAAAACTGGACAAGTTTACAGTGAAGATTGCCTATCCTGATGAATGGGAAGATTATTCCAAAATGCAGGTAAAAACAGGCAACAGTTATGCCGAGAACATGTTGGCCGTCGCAGACTGGGCTACAAAAAAGAATTATTCAGAAATCAATGAACCGGTAGATAAAAAGGAATGGGGCATGCCGCCACAAACCGTGAATGCCTATTTCAACCCATTGAACAACGAGATTGTGTTCCCTGCGGCCATTCTGCAACCACCTTTTTATAACTATCAAGCGGATGACGCCGTTAATTATGGTGGCATTGGTGCCGTCATTGGACATGAGATTTCACATGCTTTTGACGATTCTGGAGCACGTTTTGATGCTGATGGGAATCTAAAAAACTGGTGGACCGACAAAGATCTAGAAGAATTTACCAAAAGAGGAAAGGCTTTAGCTGATCAATACAGCAGCGTAGAAGTTGCCGATAGTTTGTATATCAATGGTGAGTTTACCCTTGGCGAAAACATTGGTGACCTAGGTGGGGTTTTGGCAGCTTACGATGGTTTGCAACAAAGCTTTAAAGAAAATGGACGGCCAGAAAAAATTGATGGCTTTACCCCAGAACAACGCTTCTTTATGAGCTGGGCAACTGTTTGGAGAACCTTAATGCGTGATGAAGCACTGAGAACACGTATCAAAACCGACCCACATTCCCCCGGTATGTATAGGGCCACCCAACCATTGAAAAACATTGACGCTTTTTATGAGGCATTCGATATCAAGGAAGGCGACCCCATGTATTTGGCACCTGAAAAACGGGTGAGGATTTGGTAAAAATCAAAAATCATAAACAAAAAGCAGCGGTTACTTAAACATTTTAAGTAACCGCTGCTTTATTTAACATCTATATAAATTACTCCTTCGTCTTCCTCAACAAAGCATCCTTGCTTATTTTTGCCATATTAAAATTAGGGTCAATGGCCAGGGCACGGTTTAAAGTTGCGAGTGCGATTTCGGTATTCGCATTGGTGTCTTCGTTGTACACCGCAAGCGCTTTTAAATAAAGAAATGCCGCTTTTAAAGACGTTTCATAGGGTTGCTGAGATTCATAAAACGCACGCTTCATGTCATCCTTTACATTGGCCAAGCCATATTCTATGGTTGCCTTTGCACCGGCTAAATCCTGTAACTGCAATTTGAGGTCTGCAAGTTCATAAGCCAAATACGGATTGGGGTTCCTGCTGTACAACACTTCATAATGTTCGAGCGCAAGTTTGGGTTGGTTCAATGCTTTTAGTGCAATTGCTTTCACTTCAACATTGAGGTCAGAATCCGTCGTCTTTTTTTCAATACCAATCGTGTTCAACGCCTGAACATTTTGCCCTTCGGACACATACAAGTAGGCGATGGTGTCTTTTCTGGCCTGTGACGGGGCAAGCACCTCCAAATGCGTCATCGCATTGATGATGCCATTTACATCTCCTTGGGTTTTCATCTGTTTGTAATATGCTTCATAATGTTTTTGAAGTTCATTTTTTGTTTGTGAAGTCATGCTAAAGGATATCATGACCACGATGATACAGATCAATTTTTTCATAGTAATTTGTTTGAATTTCTTTTAGTTGGGATGCTATTGATTTTAAGGCTCAAAACTAAAAAATTAAATAAGATAATTTCTTAACAATCTATTAATTATTCAATTTAACCCTAAAGCGATAGTTCAACATCTGTTTCAATTTGGAGGAATCTATTACTTTTCCTTTGCTGATGTAAGTATGTTCAAATTGTGGAAGTGGCAGATGCAATGACTTGCACACCGTGGTGTAATATGCGGCTCTTGTAGGATGCGGTGTGGTCGATACATTGAAGACTTCATTCCAAATAGCGTTCTTAATGAGGCTTAGGATGATGTGAATACAATCCTCCCGATGGATGAGATTTACAGGAGCCTCAGGATTCGTCAGATTGGTTTTACCGGAAAGATATTTAGCAGGATGCCGTTCCTCTCCAAACAATCCACTAAAACGCAGAATGGAAGTAGAAAAATTGGTGTTTTTTTTAAGCAGGGCTTCCACTTCCAACAGTTGTCTTCCAGATTCAGAGTCAGGCGTTGGAATCGTTTCTTCAGTGATGGTAGGGATGGATGCCTCATCAGCATAAACAGAGGTTGAACTGATAAAAACCACATTTTTTATAGAGGTGTTTTCGATAAGGGGAATCAACTCCGCTATCTGCCTTACAAAATCTTTCTCAGCATTTTTCCGCAAGCCGGGGGGAATGTTCAAAATTAGGATGTCGCTTCCTAAAAGACAGTTTTCTATGTCGCCCTTGATGCCACCTAGTGTCAATTCTGCATAATAGGCATCAATCCCCAATGATTTTAATAAGCCAATTTTACTCAAGGAAGTGGTTGAGCCCTTGATGTGATAATTGGCCCCCATCAAATGTTTCGCCAACGGCAAGCCAAGCCATCCACAACCGATGATACTGATCTGTTTATTCAAGTGTGATGGTTTTTTTAACTATGACGGCATCATTGAGTACAAAGGGTTTTGGAATCATCGTTGCAGGTCGTTTAGGCACATCAAATAAAGGATGGTCAAGCATATCATTGGAGGAAGTGTACATTGTGAACTCTGTTTTTTGATTGGCAGGAACCGTAAACTCCATTTCCAGGTATTTGTCCTTGGACACGTAATAGCTGAACAGATGTTTGCCCTTGCGATTGCCAAAAACATTGGTTTCATTTTGAGGTTTTTCAACCTTCATTCCGTTTAGGTTGAAAGAAAAGAACTGATAGGTGGAATCGGCAAAAAATTCCATTCGATTGACCAATTGTTGGGAAGTGATGAACAATTTGACGTGCCGAACCTCTCCAATGACAGTATCCAATTGCTTATCCACATACGGAAGCATCAATGGTTTTATATAGGCTTTTTTGCTGAAGGTAAAAGCAGTTTCGTATTTACTGCTAAAGTTTTCGTTTAAAAAAGTTGCTGCCTTATCAGGCATTTCGGTCAAATAGGGTTTTGTCCAATCATCCAAAATATGGTCGTAAGTGGCCCATACTGCAGTATCTTTGTCTGCATCGTATACATAAACAAGACTGTTGGGTTTTGGACGGTCCTCATTAAAATCGGACTTAAAATGTGCCAAAAGCAAGAATACAAAGGAAGCGGCAAACAAAACGTAGGCCCAGCGATCTTTATATCTAGAAAACCCAAATACTGAAATGCACAATGAAAAAATCAAGGAAACCAATAAAGTAGATGCCACAAGCATTCCCAGTCCCAAACCCACCGGGAACATTTTTATAAATGGGGACATTATCATGAGTAGCGGAAACAGTAATATGGTCATCAAAAGGATGTTCGGGCGTTTCTGACGGACCAACATAAATAGACTGATCAATCCAAAATACACGGGGATGATAAAAAAGCTTGCGCCTTTTAATTTTATGGCAACCATACTACAAATGAGAAGCCATATGAATATGGGAGGAACCGCTAAACTTGCCGTGTTCGCTGGTTTGTACACTCTGTTATAAAGCCACATACAAACACCGAGCGAAAACAAACTGAAAGCCCAAATATATATGTGGCCGTTATAGGTAAACCCGTGCAACATTTCGCCATATTGAGGATAGATAACACACAATAATTTCCAGCCAAAATAACCCACAAGTCCATTGATTGCAACCGCGGCAATCCCGGGCAAAAAAGCCTTTGCCATCTCGGCAGATTCCAAAGTGCGTTTATTGATGCCATAAAACACCAATGCC
>JBGTDZ010000163.1:0-5316 GCA_041748055.1 Aquaticitalea sp. | reverse complement strand
GAAGTATTGATTGTAATACCTCTTTCTTTTTCTTCTGGTGCGTTATCAATTTGATCAAATGATTTTGCTTCTGAATAACCTGCATCAGCTAATACTTTAGTAATAGCAGCAGTTAAAGTTGTTTTACCGTGATCTACGTGTCCAATGGTACCAATGTTTAAATGTGGTTTTGAACGATCGAAAGTTGCCTTTGCCATGTTTAATTTATTTTAATCTTAATTTATATTAGTGTTCGAATTTTAATTCCAATTTAATTGAGCCAATGACGAGAATTGAACTCGTGACCTCTTCCTTACCAAGGAAACGCTCTACCCCTGAGCTACACCGGCGTTTGCGGTTTGCAGTTTCAGGTTTAAAGTTTCAAGTTCAAAAACTTGTAACAAGAAACTTGAAACTTGAAACTCATTTTGAGCGGAGAGATCACGATTATTGGCGTGACAACATCCACTCTTTGAGCGGGAGACCGGGTTCGAACCGGCGACATTCAGCTTGGAAGGCTGACGCTCTACCAACTGAGCTACTCCCGCAATTTTCAGGAAATTCCAATTAAAGAAATTCCAGATTCAATACTTTTAAGAACGTTTTCATATTGTTTAGGATTAACTCGCTTTGGCTCGTTGTTCCAATTCGGGTGACCCCGAATTGCAATTTTAAACACTGTCTTTCAAAAGCGAGCTTTTGACACCAGCTTGTTAAAATTCTTTGTGGGGAGAGCAGGATTCGAACCTGCGAAGACGTAGTCAGCAGATTTACAGTCTGCCCTCGTTGGCCGCTTGAGTATCTCCCCAAATTATCAAAATTTCAATTTTTTAAAATCCAATGAAAATTGTCTTCTAAAAGAGCCGATAGAGGGACTCGAACCCACGACCTGCTGATTACAAATCAGCTGCTCTAGCCAGCTGAGCTACATCGGCTTTTTAGCTTTTTTACAACAAAAAAAGCCCGCTATTTCTAACGGACTGCAAATGTAGAGATTTATTTTTTGTTTCAAAACATTTTTTAAAATATTTTATCAGATATGTGTTCTTAATTTTTCTTTCCTTTTTTTTAATTGCCTTTCGATACTCGCAGCAGCACTGTCTGCACCTTCCTCAAATGACTTGCATTGTTTTTTTACCACAATTCTGTCGCCAGGCACCATGACCCTTGCTTCAAATATTTTATTTTCTTTTTGGCTTGTGTTGTCCAATTTCAAATAAACATCTGATTGAATGACTTTATCATAAAACTGTTCTAATTTATCCATTCTCTTTTGAATGAAATCAATCAACTTTTTATCCGCATTAAAATTTACCGATTGTGTGTTAACTTTCATACTTTTCATTTTGGGTTAGACAATTACTCTTTTTTACTTCTTGGATGTGCATTTGAATACACCTTTTTTAGTTCTGCTATACTATTATGAGTATAAATTTGGGTCGCTGCCAAGCTTGTGTGCCCAAGAAGTTCCTTGACAGCATTTAAATCCGCACCCTGATTGAGCAAATGAGTCGCAAATGAGTGCCTTAAAATATGTGGACTCCTTTTTACTTTGCTTGATGCTTTACTAAAATAATCATTAATAATTCTGTACACAAGGTTTTCATAAATTTTTAACCCTTTTTTTGTCAAAAAGAAATATTCCTTGTCAGAAATTGTTTGGAGATTATTTCTAATGTTCAGATATTTTTTGATGGTTTCCACCACTGAATCTATTAACGGGATATAGCGTTCTTTATTTCTTTTTCCGAGGACTTTTAACGTTTTGCTGGACAAATCCAAATGAGACAATTTTATCTGAACCAACTCGATACGACGTATTCCTGTAGCATAAAATAATTCGACAATCAATCTGTTTCGAAGACCCTTAAAATCGGTTTCGGATTCCAAATCCGTAATCACTTGTTTCATTTCATCTTCTGAAAAAGGGATATTTACTTTTTTGCTTGTCTTTAATACCTTATGAAGCGCCATTGGGTTGGTCGTAATGGTTTCAGTGTTCAACAGAAATTTATAATAAGAGTTGAGTGCGGACGTTTTTCTATTGATGGTTCTGTTTGTGATTCCAGATTCTACAAGGCTTACAATCCAACTTCTTAATTGTGAATAATTAACATCATTGATGGATCTTGTTCCATATTCAGCTTCGATAAACCTTGACAATTCCTGTAGATCTGTATTATATGCTTGGACCGTCAATGCCGAGTAATTTTTTTCATGGAGAAGATATTCTGTGAAAGCTTGAATCATAATTTGTTGAGAAACTCAAATATTATTGGATAATACCCTAAATATAAGACAAAAAAAATTCCCACTAGTGTGGGAATTTCCTATAATGATTTTAAAAACAATTACATGTTTTCTTTATCTCTCAAATGTTGAATGTATTGAGCTTTTTGAATTTGAGCTCTACGCTCTACAGAAGGTTTCGTAAACTGTTTACGAGCGTTCAATTGACGTTTGGCACCAGTCTTGTCAAACTTGCGTTTGAAACGTTTTAGCGCTCTATCTATATTTTCTCCTTCTTTAATCGGTATTATTAACATAGTATCTTAACCTCCTCTCTTTTAGAATTTTTAAGATTGCAAATATATAAAGTAATTAATAATGTACAATTAAAATATTATAATTATTTTCTAATTGCTCAATCTTTGTATAACGAAGAACGTTTTGTCAAATCTTGTATCAGTTGTTCATCTTCATCACTTTCCAACAAGGTGTTATAGTTTTTCCAGAAATTCTTATTGTATGGTTTTACGGAAAAGATATCTGGATCCCATTTTTGTGCCAATGCTTGTGCAATCCTTTCATTATCCAATATCACTTCTGTGAAGAGAATTTCCTGTACCGTGTAATAAAAACGTTCATCTTTGTCAAAGGTCGTTGTTTCTTCTATATTTTTTCTGGGCTCCGTAGGTTTAGATCCTACATTGACAAGCTTAGGCGTTTCATAATAGATATAATTGGGATACATTTTGCCATTAAACTCCATATAATTCAATACCAATTTATGGTTGACCTGTGTATCAAAAAGTGCCTTGCTCCTGCTCATCTGATCAGGAGAGGCTGCAATGAGATTATACTCGATTTTTTTGATAGCGTAGGTATCCCAATGAATATAAATCCAACCATCGGCAATGTAGCCATCATTGAAAATACCTTTAGTCTTTAGATTGACATAGTCTGTGCCTTTTGAAATCTTTATTTTATAAATTTTTCGGTCGTTGTCCACTAAAACCGTATCCAATTCAAATTGATGGGTATCGAGAATGTTTTCGCCGAAAAGTGACTTAGAATTGGATGAATTCCTGACCAAATTCAGTTTGCCTTCAAATAGATTCTGTAAGCCGTTGACTCTTGTATCATTCCATTTAATGGCTTTTATCAGAGATGAAGTTCTAATAGTATCTCTTCTCAAATTCCTAGCCTGCAAATTTCTGATGTTCGCTTTCTGCTGAAGATATGCCGTGTAGGTCAATAAACTGTCCACATCGCGCAAATCATAACTTTTACGTACTTCATCAACATTGATTTTCAAATTATCAGCAGTATTGGAAGTGTAAGCAGAATCATAGACGGTAATGGCACTTTCCACAAGCCACTTGAATTCCTTTTTGTTGCGTTCTTTGTGACGTAGAAACCCTTTTTGTAGATAGGATGAATCGGGCATGTTTCTCGGCAAATTTTTGATGGCTTTCAACACAATGTCATTACCAGTTTTTGGTCGTGTTTCCGCTACAAGAACGATTTCATCCAAAGATGCGATATCTTCCTCCAAAAAAATATCGAAGGAATTATCAAAATCATTCACGGCCGTTTTAAAACTTTTATAGCCAATTGAAGAAATGATAAGCGTATCAGTAGCAAACTCATTTGGAACCAAAAGCACAAACTTTCCATCGGAATTACTTACGGTGCCAATGGTCGTGTTCTTCACATAGATGCTCGCGCTTTCTATGGGTACTTGTGTGGCAAAATCAACAATTTTATTCTTAAGTTCCTTTTGGGAAAAAGCTGAATTACATAGCAAAAATACTGGGGCTACTATTGCTAGACATTTAAAATAAGTTGCTTTCATAATAAGTAGGTATTAGAATGAATAGATATTAGGTCACAGGTTTATAATCCTTTTTGTCAATAACCATTTTTGCAATGATTTCGCGAAGTATCTCGGAAGTACCTCCTCCTATTGGCCCAAGTCTACTATCGCGAAACATTCTTGCCAATGGATAATCTTCCATATAGCCGTATCCTCCCAAAAATTGAAGGCAACCGTAAATAACCTCGTCGGCCATCTTTGTGGAATGCAGTTTGGACATTGTAGCTTCTTTCACAACGTATTCGCCTTTATTTAATCTAAAGGCAACAGAATAATTGAATTCCTTGCAAATTTCCATCTCGGTATAAAAATCTGCCACTTTATGACGTAATGCTTGAAATTTATCAATGCTTTTACCAAAGGCTGTCCGTTCAGACATATACTGAAGTGCATACTCCAAAGCAAATTCTGCCCTCGCATGTGCATTGATTCCCATAATCAAGCGTTCAAGCGCAAAATGTTGCATGATATATTGAAATCCTTTTCCTTCTTCTCCCATTAATTGACTTGCAGGAACAACTACATTGTCAAAGGCTATTTCGCCAGTATCGGAAGCTCTCCAACCCAATTTATCCAATTTGGTTGCAGAAATACCTTTGGTGTCTCTATCCATTACGAATATACTCATGCCGTTATGACCCGCTTCAGGATTTGTTTTAGCTGCAACCACCAAATAGTCGCTATAAATTCCGTTTGTGATAAATGTTTTGGAACCGTTCAATACATAAGAATCCCCTTTCTTTTCGGCAATGGTTCGCATGGCTGCCACGTCACTTCCACCAAATGGCTCTGTAATGCATAGACATCCAATTTTATCGCCAGTGATACTTCGCGCCAAATATTTCTCTTTTATATCGTGATTTCCTTCTAAATTAAGGTGTGTCATCGCCAAATAAGCATGTGCCCACATGGCTGCAGCAAAGCCACCAGAATTTATTTTCTGGAGTTCTTCAAGAAAAATAACAGTATAAAACAGGTCTAGGTTAAGACCGCCATATTGTTCTGGGTAGTTGATTCCGAAAAAACCCATATCGCCAAATTTCTTCCAAATGAAGCGTTCTATGGTTCCTGATTTTTCCCATTTATCGATATTTGGTACTACTTCTTTTTTTAAAAAATCCTGTAGACTTTGTCTAAACATTTGATGTTCTTCCGTGAAGTACATGCTATTCATATGCAATATATTTTTCTCTATTAATCAAGTGTCAAATATAACTTAATAATCTCAATTTTATTGG
>JBGTDZ010000162.1:0-1979 GCA_041748055.1 Aquaticitalea sp. | reverse complement strand
GCACGCTTATCTTTGAACTGCAAATTATAGACTTCTCCTCTAGGAGGCACATTTTGTGCGTCTGTAACAATCTGGCCGTTTGAAATAAAACCAGACCCAATGCCTGTTCCAAGAGTAATGCCCGTGACGTTCGTTGTCGTTAAATTATTTCGCCATGCTTCCCCTAACACAAAACACGCAGCATCATTCACAAATATAATATTGGTGGAATTATCGATGTATTCTGTTAAATGAGTGTACAAATAGTTTTTAATATCCGCGCCAAAGAGGCTGTCATATTTATTGCAATCATATATTTTTGAAATCCCATTTTTATAATCCAAGGGACCTGGAATGGAAACACCGATGCCTAGAATGGGTTGATTGAATTTTTTAAGGGTATTTTTTATTGTTTCCACCATAGTTCTCAAAATTGGTAAAGCATCCTGTTTGCTATCAATGGCGACGTGTAACTTCGTGTCTTTGATGATATCTTTATTATTTATATCCACAATGGCTACTGCCAGGTGGCTTCCTCCAATATCTATTCCTAGGGCAAAATTCTTGATCATATTTCTTGTATATGGTTTGATTGATATACTTGATCCGTGCTAATCCAAATCAATTATTATTCTTTATTTTTTATGTCCGAAATTCATTTTTCATTCTTAAAAAATTCAATAGTTTCATCTTCACGAATTCCTATGGTTCTTGAAGATTGTGATAAATAGCCTTCACCATAGTAAAATTCGATCTTTCGCTTTTTGCCATTGCTATTTATTACATAAGCAGCTACTGCATTTTTTGGTATTCGAACATTTTTTGTTTTAAGGTCTGATTGCTTAAATATTCTTAAGCTACCCTTATTCTGGGAAGCTAAAATTAAATTGCCTTGTGCAGAAGAGAGTTGTACCAAGGCACGCGCATCTCCATTCACTAAAAATCCTGATTTGGAGTAATTTCTTGGTGTGAATGTCCCATTGCCCTTTCCTTTGAGATACAATCCCATCGAGGCATCATATTGACCATAACCCACTTCGGCATGATAAAAATTGCCAATCAGAAGGACATCCAAATTGCCATCTAAATCCACATCTTTTATGGTGGTCCCCAATACAGGGGCAAATTGTGCTGCTATTGGTAAGTCATGTAATTTAAATTGTCCATTCCCTAAATTTTCTAAATAACTACTTTTTAATAGTACGGCTTTTAACGTTGAATAAGGTGTATCTAGGGCAATGTCTTTAATAGTTGCAGTTGAATATTGGTTGTAGGTTCGGAATTTATTATTGACATACAGCATCTGCTCAGAGAGTAGATCTCTTGAGGCAAAAGGATAGCTTCTATAGACACCGTCTTCATCCTTGGAAAAGCAACTGATTATTGGATCTATTTTTCCATCTTGGTCAAAATCACCCAATGCTAAAGTGATTGGATAATCAGTTGAGGCTTTAAAAACACTGTTCTGACCAAGGTTTCCTAAAACATAATCGATGTCCCCATCATTATCAAAATCACCACCATTAACACTATTCCACCATCCGTTGGAATTTTTAATTTCTATTTTTTCAGTCAATTTACCTTGGTTGTTTTTATAGATGGTAATTGGCATCCATTCTCCAACAACCATTAAATCCAGCCAGCCATCATTGTCATAATCGGTCCATAAGGCAGAAGTAACCATTCCTAATTTATTTCTCCTTAAAATTGATTTGGTTTCATTTTTGAAACTTCCATTGGTATTCTTGAGTAAAAAACTTTCTGGTGATGCGCCATAATCTCCTGGTACAACGCGGCCACCAACAAAAAGGTCTAAATCCCCATCCTTGTCATAATCTGAAGCAATGACACAACTGCCACTGGAATTTATTTCTGGGAGTTGAGTGGATTTGGAAAAATTCCCTTTCCCATCATTAAGATATAGCCTATCCTGGTAATAGCCAGGATCAAATAATTCGCTCCCTCCACTTACTACATACAAATCATTATCACCATCATTA
>JBGTDZ010000161.1:0-2702 GCA_041748055.1 Aquaticitalea sp. | reverse complement strand
GAACCTGAACATTTTTCTAAAAACAGCATCTGGATTTGGCGGCTGCAACACCGCTGCACTCTTTAAAAAAGTACATTCATGACAAAAAAAACCATTAGGGCGATTGATGCGCTGCAAGAAGCTCAAAAAATCGCCTTTGCTCCCTTTATATTCCAAACAACCGTTTCCCTGAGAAAACTGGGTGTATTTGACCTGATTTTTGAGGAACGTTTGAATGGTGGGGTCACGATTCGGGAGATTTCAAAGGCTTTGTCCGTAAGCGAATATGGCCTCAGTGTGCTGTTGGAAATAGCAGAAAGCTATGATATTCTCACAAAAGACGTAAACGGAAAATTTGAATTGACCAAAACAGGATATTTCCTGAATTACAATAAAACCGTGGAAGTCAATTTGAATTTTACCAATGACGTTTGCTATCAAGGCTTGTTTCATTTAAATGATGCCATAAAAACAGGAAAACCTGAAGGCTTGAAAGTGCTCGGCAATTGGGACACCATTTATGACGGCTTGTCACAACTCACACCGGAAGTGCAAAAATCATGGTTTGAATTTGACCATCATTATTCCGACGGCATTTTTGAAGAGGCTTTAAACCGAGTGTTTAAAAACCACCCCAAAACCATTTTTGACATTGGCGGCAATACTGGGAAATTTGCCCTGCACTGTTTCAACTATGATACTCATGTAGAAGTCCAGATTTTCGATTTGCCTGGTCAACTTAAAAAGGCACTCTCTAATATTAAAAATCAAGGATTTGGAGAACGTATTATAGGTCACGAAATCAATTGGCTTCACAATAACCCAAAAATTCCCTATGGTGCCGACGTTATTTGGATGAGCCAATTTTTGGATTGTTTTTCCGAAGATGAAATTGTCAAAATCCTTACGATTTCCGCAGCTGCTATGTATTCCGATACAGAACTCATCATCATCGAGACTTTTACAGACCGACAAAAGTTTGACAATGCAAAATTTGTTTTGGAAGCAACCTCACTTTATTTTACGGTGATGGCCAATGGAAACAGTAAAATGTATAACTCTAACGTCTTTGGGAAACTGATAGAACGAGCGGGTTTAAAAATTACTGAAGACCTTCCGATTGGAGACTTTCATACGATGCTGGTTTGCAAATAATAACCCCCTTGGAGCACAAATTTTTTATAGAATCCTATTGCCATATCAAAAACCACAGGGTTTCATTGAACGGAAATACCATTTTTTATAGTGATGACAAAGAGTTTTCGAGTTTTATAAAATCCGCGGCAAAACACTTAAATACCGATTATCCGAAATTCTTCAAAATGGATAATTTGAGCAAATTGGCATTTTTGGCGGCTGATATTTTAATAAAGGACATTCCCATACACTCAAATAACCTCAAGGATATTGCCATCGTTTTATCAAACAAAGCCTCGAGTCTGGATACGGATAGAAAACATCAAATCTCCATTTCTGACAAGGATAATTACTATCCGAGTCCTTCGATTTTCGTGTACACTTTACCAAATATTTGTATTGGTGAAATCAGCATCAAGCACCAATTACATTCAGAAAACAGCTTTTTTATCTTTGAGAAATTCAATGCGACCCATTTGCATATCAATGCCGATTATTTGCTCAAAAACAACAAAGCGGAGAAAGTGCTTTGTGGATGGGTGGATTTTGATGATAAAAATTACGAAGCTTTCTTATATTTAGTGTCGAAAATTGGTAATATTGCACATCTTCCAGAGGAGATAGAACGATTATTCCAAAATAAATAGAAGATGCAAATGACAGCGCTAAAAAAAGAACTCAAAGAAAAAATCATAGAGATTTTAAATTTGGAGGATATTTCCGTTTCGGATATTGACGATACTGATGCACTTTTTGGAGATGGTTTGGGATTGGATTCCATTGACGCCTTGGAATTAATAGTGATGTTGGACAAAGACTTCGGAATACAATTGACGGATCCCAAAGAAGGCAAGGAAATTTTTAAATCCATTTCGGTGTTAGCCGCCTATATTGACGAACACAGGTCGAAATAACGCCCAACCAAAAGGTGTAGCCATCACGGGAATGGGAATCATTTCTGCAATTGGAAACACACTTGGGGAAAACAAAATAGCTTTGTTGTCTTCCAAATCGGGAATTGGGGATTTAAAACATATCGACTCCAAACAAGCTTCCCAAATCAAAGTTGGCGAAATAGCCTTTACTAATGAGGACCTCATCTCACTTCTTGAGCTTCCAAGAAACAACAACTTTACAAGAACCGCTTTATTGGGTTTGGTGGCTGCCAGAGAGGCTGTCCTAAATGCGCAGATTTCCAATAGGGACGAATGTCGAACCGGTTTTGTCTCTGCTACATCCGTTGGCGGTATGGATATGACGGAGCGTTATTTTAAAATTTTTCAATCCAACCCCGAAACCCAAAAATACATTACCAGCCATCATGCAGGCGACAGCACACAAAAAATGGCAGACGCATTGGGAATAACTGATTTTGTTACAACCATAAGCACTGCGTGCTCCTCTGCCGCAAACGCTATCATGCTTGGTGCACGGTTAATAAAATCCGGAAAACTGGACAGGGTGATTGTCGGTGGCACGGATGCCTTGTCAAAATTTACAATCAACGGATTTAAAACCTTGATGATTCTTTCAGACGAACCCTGCGCACCTTTCGATGCCCACCGCAAAGGCTTGAATCTTGGAGA
>JBGTDZ010000160.1:0-3275 GCA_041748055.1 Aquaticitalea sp. | reverse complement strand
CGAAAAACCACTGATAATCCATCCCATCAAGTTCATGGTTCCAATAATTCCGTCGATAGCGTCTGTCATACCAGACATTTTATTTACAAAAAAATCATCGGGTTCCCCTGCTTTTAACCCTCTATAAACCCTAAATTTTTGCTTCAAAATGCCTTCAAAAGCTCCCATATCCACACCCTTTTCCGGCTTTACTATCACCGCGCCAGGAATACCGTCTGGACCTCCACTTTTAAACCTTCGCACAAAATTGACCGGCACATATGCCTTCTCGTCAGGAGAATCAAAAATTCCTGCACCAAATTTTTTCAAAACACCAATGACAGTTAGTTTTCTACCATATACACGAATTTCCTTACCTAAAGGAGTGGAACTACCAAAGAGATTTTCTGCAAGCGAATAACCCAGGACAATTACAGGCGATCCCGTTATTGCTTCAGATTCGGAATAAAATCTACCTTCACCAATTTTTAAATCATTAATTTCATAAATTTCCTGGGATACGGGCGTTACACTTACCCCCGCTATGGTTTCAGCTCCATATTTCATTGTTTCACCAGAATCAAACATGACGTAGGCGACCGCCTCAGCATCGGGAATATTGCGTTTAATAAATTCATAATCGTCATATTCCGTCTGAGGGAAATTGTCGCGTTGCCATCTAGGTACTTGAGTAGGCCCAAAAGAGAATTTGGTCAGGTAGATGGTGTTTTTATCTAGACCTGATAGGTTTTCCTGAATTTTCTTATCAAGAGAATCCACTGCCGACAATACAGCAATAATAGAAAAAATGCCGATGGTAACACCCAATAAAGATAAAAAAGTACGTAGTTTATTATTGGTCAATGCGCTGATGGCAAAATTGAAACTTTCTTTAAATAAACGTAAGTAAAGTAACATGAATGTTAGCTGATTTTATCGATTTGAAAGATAGGACGTAATTAACAACTATTTGTTACAAAAAACATAAATAAACAAGCATTGGAGCACGATGATTTCCTTTGAGAATATGTACTTTTGCACGTAAAACATTTCATAACTTCATAATGAGCAACAACAAATCGATTAAATCGGCTTTGATATCTGTTTTTTGCAAAGATGGATTGGAACCAATTGTCAAACAATTGAACACATTGGGTGTGACGATTTATTCAACTGGAGGGACCGAAACGTTCATCAAAAATCTTCATATCGATGTGATTCCTGTCGAAGATGTGACTTCATATCCCTCAATTTTGGGTGGTCGTGTCAAGACTTTGCATCCGAAGGTTTTTGGGGGTATTCTCAACAGGCAAAACAACAAATCGGACGTTGCTGAATTGGAAGAATTTGATATACCTCAAATAGATTTGGTCATAGTGGATTTGTATCCGTTTGAAAAAACTGTAGCTTCAGGTGCAAGTAATGCTGATAATGTCGAAAAAATTGACATTGGTGGCATCTCCTTGATTAGAGCAGCTGCAAAAAATTATGCTGATGTATTTTGTGTGTCTTCAGTGGATGACTATAAAGAATTTTTAGAGCTTTTAATATCCCAAAATGGAGAGACTTCAGAAGCAGACAGAAAGCGATTTGCAGCCAAGGCATTCAATGTCTCCTCGCATTATGATACTGCAATTTTCAATTATTTCAACAAGAATCATGACGAAGTTGTTTTAAAAATCAGTGAAACCAATGGTCAAGTGTTGCGTTACGGTGAAAATCCACACCAGAAAGGGTATTTCTTTGGAAAATTTGATGCCATGTTTACAAAATTGCACGGCAAGGAATTGAGCTATAACAACCTTCTGGATGTTGATGCAGCCGTTAATTTGATAAGCGAATTTAAAAATAACGCACCTACCTTTGCAATTTTAAAACACAACAATGCTTGTGGCATTGCCCAAAGAGACACCAATCATCAAGCATATATAGATGCCCTTGCGGGTGACCCGGTTTCGGCATTCGGTGGTATATTGATAACCAATACCGAGATTGACAAGGCAACCGCTGAAGAAATCCATGATTTGTTTTGTGAAGTTGTTATTGCGCCTTCCTTTTCCATAGAAGCGTTTGAAATTTTGAAAGGCAAAAAGAATCGTATCCTTTTGGTTCTGAATGAAGTTGAATTGCCTCAAACCATTGTTAGAAGTTGTCTGAACGGTATATTAGTACAAGATAAAGATTCAATCACAGATGAGATGGAACATTTATCATACGCCACGAACAATAAACCAAGTAAAAACGAGTTAGAAGACTTGATATTTGCCTCTAAAATTTGCAAACATACCAAATCGAACACTATCGTTTTAGCTAAGAACAAGCAACTTTTTGCCAGCGGAACAGGACAAACCAGTCGTGTGGATGCTCTGAATCAGGCGATTCACAAAGCACAGTCATTTAATTTTGATTTAAAAGGTGCTGTGATGGCGAGTGATGCCTTTTTCCCTTTTCCAGATTGCGTAGAAATCGCTGATAAAGCCGGAATCAGTGCAGTCATTCAACCTGGAGGTTCTATCAAAGATGAATTGAGTATTGAATATTGCAATGAAAATGATGTATCGATGGTGTTTACCGGAACACGTCATTTTAAACATTAAAAATTGCTGCGAAAGCATTCCCGAAATTAGAGGGATACTAAATAAAAAGTTTTATTTTTTGATATATATATCAACTAAAAATTAAATGTTCACGTATTTAATAAAATCCTTAATAGTTTAGTAACTTTCGTTAAATTTACAACATCAACCAAAAACTAATATCAACTTCAATTAACAGACGCTTATGGGATTTTTTGATTTCTTTATAGAAGAAATAGCCATAGATTTAGGAACCGCAAACACATTAATAATTCACAACGATAAAGTGGTCGTGGACAGTCCTTCGATAGTTGCAAGGGACCGAATTACCGGAAAAATTATTGCCGTAGGAAAGGAAGCGAGCATGATGCAAGGAAAAACGCACGAAAACATTAAGACCATACGTCCATTGAAAGATGGGGTCATCGCCGATTTTGATGCTTCGGAGCAAATGATAAATCTATTCATTAAAAATATTCCTGCCCTCAAAAAGAAATTCTTCAATCCTGCCTTGAGAATGGTTGTATGCATACCTTCAGGCATAACTGAAGTAGAGATGCGAGCTGTAAAAGAATCATGTGAGCGGGTGAATGGAAAAGAGGTGTATTTGATACATGAGCCAATGGCCGCCGCTATAGGTATTGGAATCGATATCATGCAACCAAAAGGAAACATGATTGTGGATATTGGTGGAGGAACTACCGAAATTGCAGTCATCGC
>JBGTDZ010000159.1:0-11304 GCA_041748055.1 Aquaticitalea sp. | reverse complement strand
CTAGAATGGAATTAATAAGATCCCGCCCAAAAGCGGGATAAGCGACTCACACACTTTTTCTGAAAAAGAAAAAGTGGTATGAAGAAAAGATTTCGATTCAATCATAAGATCCCGCCCAAATGCGGGATAAGCGACTCACACACTTTTTCTGAAAAAGAAAAAGTGGTGATCTGCTTACATATTTCTTCTATACTGCCCACCAACCTCAAACAAGGCCTCCGTAATCTGTCCAAGCGAGCACACTTTACAAACCTCCATCAAAGCAGCAAAAATATTTTCGTTATGTATCGCTTTATGTTGCAAATCTTTCAGCAACGTATCTGTGTCATGAGCTTCATGCAAGTGCGCCAAAGTCTGTATCTGAAATTGTTTCTCTTCCTCTGTCGCACGAATCACTTCTTTGGGTTGTATCGTCGGGGAGCCTGTGCTGCTTAAAAACGTATTCACCCCAATAATTGGGAATTCGCCATTGTGTTTCAGGGTTTCGTAATACAAACTCTCTTCCTGTATCTTGCTGCGTTGGTACATGGTTTCCATCGCGCCAAGCACCCCACCGCGTTCTGTGATTCTATCAAATTCCAACAGCACAGCCTCTTCCACCAAGTCGGTCAACTCTTCAATAATAAACGCCCCTTGAATCGGATTTTCGTTCTTCGCCAAGCCCAGTTCCTTATTGATAATCAACTGTATCGCCATCGCACGCCGTACAGACTCTTCTGTTGGCGTAGTAATCGCTTCATCATAGGCATTCGTATGAAGGGAGTTACAGTTATCATAAATCGCATACAAGGCCTGTAGCGTTGTACGGATATCATTAAAGTCAATTTCCTGCGCATGCAAACTACGTCCAGAGGTTTGGATATGGTATTTCAGCATTTGCGCACGTTCATCGGCACCATACTTATTTTTCATGGCTTTCGACCAAATCTTACGCGCCACACGACCTATGACTGCATATTCTGGGTCGACACCATTCGAGAAAAAGAATGACAAATTAGGTCCGAATTTATTGATGTCCATGCCACGCGACAGATAATATTCAACATAAGTAAAGCCATTAGAAAGCGTCAAAGCCAACTGCGTAATCGGGTTCGCACCAGCCTCCGCAATATGGTAACCAGAAATAGACACTGAATAAAAATTACGAACGTTGTTCTCAATAAAATATTCCTGCACGTCGCCCATCAGGCGCAAGGCAAACTCCGTAGAAAAAATACAGGTGTTCTGTGCTTGGTCTTCCTTTAAAATATCAGCTTGAACCGTACCTCGCACTTGGGCAATCGTTTTCGCTTTAATATCTTCGTAAATGTCCTTTGGCAACACTTGATCACCCGTCACACCCAAAAGCATCAAGCCTAAGGCATTATTTCCTTTCGGTAAGTCGCCATTATAGGAAGGACGTGTTTTTCCTTTGTAGAGCTGGTCGATTTTGGATTGGACTTCTGCCCCCAAATCGTTTTCAAGAATATACAATTCGCATTGTTGGTCAATCGCAGCATTCATAAAATAGCCGAGCAACATAGGCGCTGGACCATTGATGGTCATACTCACAGAGGTCATGACATTCGCCAAGTCAAAGCCTGAATACAACTTCTTTGCATCATCCAGACAACAGATACTCACTCCTGCATTTCCAATCTTTCCATAAATATCTGGTCGCAAATCTGGGTCATTCCCATAAAGAGTGACACTATCAAAGGCAGTCGATAACCGTTTCGCGGGCAGGCCCATACTCACGTAGTGAAACCGTCGGTTGGTTCGTTCAGGACCACCTTCACCTGCAAACATACGCGCAGGGTCTTCGCCAGTCCGTTTGAAAGGATACAATCCAGATGTAAAAGGAAATTCCCCAGGAACATTCTCTTGCAAGGTCCATCGTAAGATATCGCCCCAAGCTTGGTATTTAGGAAGCGATACTTTAGGGATTTGGGTATGCGAGAGCGACTCGGTATGTGTTTCTATTTTAATTTCTTTCCCTCTAACTTTGAAAGAATAAATAGGATTTTTGTATGTATTGACCTTTTCGTCCCAACCCATAATCACTTCCCAATTGTAAGGGTCGAGATTGAGTTTCACACGGTCGAATTCGCCCACCAAAAGTTTGATGAAATCTTTGTTAGAGTCAGATGTATTGTCACTGCGGGCCTGTCGAAGACCCTTATCATCAATACCATGCTTCGACAAGCTCAGCATGACACCAGAAACCGATTCCAATGTTTTGTAGATACCATAAAGCCGTTGGGCAACTTCTACTTGCTCATCCACAGTTTTGTCATACAACCGATTGGTTTCGGCAATCTCTGATAAGTACCGTGTTCTTGAAGGAGGGATCACAAAAATCTTTTCACTCATTTCATCTGAAATTTCAAAAGTCGATTTTAAATTGGATTCTGTTTTCTCAACGATTTTGTCCATCACAGCTTTGTAGAGCGTGTTCATCCCTGGGTCGTTGAATTGTGATGCAATTGTTCCATACACAGGCAACTCATCTTGAGGCGTTTCCCAAAGATTGTTGTTGCGCATGTATTGTTTTTTCACATCTCGCAAAGCATCTAAAGACCCACGTTTATCAAATTTGTTAATCGCAACCAAATCAGCAAAATCCAACATGTCAATTTTTTCCAACTGAGTCGCCGCACCAAATTCTGGAGTCATGACATATAACGAGACATCACTATGCTCTATAATCTCAGTATCAGATTGACCAATACCGGAAGTCTCGATGATGATTAAATCGTACTCAGCAGCTTTTAAGACTTCAATGGCTTCATGAACATATTTAGACAAAGCCAAATTAGATTGACGTGTCGCCAAACTTCGCATATAAACACGGGGATTGTTAATGGCATTCATGCGAATACGGTCGCCAAGTAATGCACCACCAGTTTTACGTTTGGAAGGATCCACGGATACCAAGCCAACTGTTTTCTCTGGAAAATCGATTAAAAACCGACGAACCAATTCGTCCACCAAAGAAGATTTTCCTGCGCCTCCTGTGCCAGTAATTCCCAAAACTGCCCCTTCCAACCTCCCCGATGGGGAGGAATTCTTAGGAAATACTTTTTCGAAATCATCATGATTGTTTTCTGCAAGAGATATCAACCTCGCAATTGTATTAACATTTTTTCTCTTTAAGTTTTCCTTAATCCTATCTTTTCCCATCTTTAATAGCCAAGAAGCGTCTTCATTCGCTACTCTTTCAGACGGAAGTTTCTCCCCTTTGGGGAGATTAAGAGGGGCTTCGGCATTTTTCACCAAATCATTGATCATACCTTGCAACCCAAGTTCCCTCCCATCATCAGGAGAATAGATTCTGGTAATTCCATACTCCATCAATTCCTTGATTTCTTCTGGAAGGATAACTCCGCCGCCACCGCCAAAAATCTTGATGTGTCCTGCTCCTTTTTCCTTCAACAAGTCATGCATATATTTGAAATACTCGTTATGCCCACCTTGGTAGGACGTCAAAGCAATGGCATTGGCATCTTCCTGAATGGCTGTATTGACTACTTCCTCAACACTTCGGTCGTGACCTAGGTGGATCACTTCAACGCCTGTGGCTTGGATGATACGACGCATAATATTAATGGCGGCATCATGACCATCAAAAAGTGAGGCTGCTGTGACAATTCGTACTTTATGTTTTGGTTTGTAGGGTTCTGCTTGTGTCATCTTAAATATTTCAATTTGAAAGTGACACAAATTTACGGATTTTTCAAAGGTAGTGCCTCACTAATGTGAATAGTTTAGATCTGCAAGAGCAGTTATAGTGGCATCATTTTTTATGATTTACAATATTTATGATGTTTGGCACTATATATGGATAACATAAAAAAGATACAACGGAAAACGCGGTTTTTATTTCAAAAACTTGCCCAAACACAATTTATATAACCATTTTGAATTAATTTTGAGCTTAATAAAACATGAAAATTATGAAAAAGTCATTGATTGCCCTAGTTGCTATAATTACATTAAATTCCTGTGCAGAATTGCAGGGTGTTGTCGATTCGTTGCCTCAAGGAGGCATTTTAAGCAATACCGAAATCGGAGCGGGCTTACGACAAGCTTTGGATTTTGGTATCGACAAGCAAGTTACCAAACTGACACAGACCGACGGGTTTTACCGAAATGAGCTCGTAAAGATTTTGTTGCCTGCAGAGCTTCAAAAAGTAGATAAAGGTCTGCGGGATATAGGATTGGGGAATCTTGCCGACGAAGGCCTAAAAGTACTCAACCGTGCCGCGGAGGATGCGGTAAAAGAAGCCACGCCCATTTTTGTTACTGCCGTTAAGGAAATTACTTTTACAGATGCTAAAAACATTCTATTAGGTTCTGATACTGCTGCCACACAATATTTGACGGGCAAAACCCAAACCGCATTGTATAATAATTTTCATCCAGTTATCAATAACTCCTTTAAAAAAGTGGGAGCCGACCAAATTTGGAACAACCTCATCAATAGATACAATGCGATTCCTTTTACCACGGATGTTAATCCCGATTTGACCGATTATGTTACTTCGGAGGCTTTAAAAGGCGTTTATACCATGATTGCGGTAGAAGAAAAGGAAATACGTACAAAGGTATCTTCGAGAACTACCGATTTGTTGCGCAAGGTGTTTGTTTTGCAAGATTGATATTTTATAACAGGATAATCATTATACCATTCTTAATCCAAAGCTAATGATTTGATAACACACGAGTGACCCAAAAAATGCACCTTTGTATTGCAAAGATAGAATCATAGAATTTTAATTTGAATTAGCAAAAGTTAGTTTAAAATCGACCCATTAATTTGAGTCGATTTTTTTTTGAACATAATTGAATTTTAACTTGCTCAATAATAATATTTTAGATATATTTATTTTTATTAAGTTGTAACTATGATTTTAAGCATATCCAAAATTTTAATGTGAATCATTTTTAATAAATTGTATTTCACTATTTTATTAATCAACAAACGATTTTAACATTTGACACTGATGAAAACATTGTCTGAAATAAAAGAGCACCAAATAAAACTTCAAAGACGCTACAAACAACTTGTAGAGCAAGCTTACAATCTTCGTCAAACCGATTCGGCATTGAGTGACCTTTCGGAATTTAAGGCCATCAAACTTCTCAACAAACTCAATCAATTGAAATTCTTGAATCGGGATACTTTACAACACACCATCAAGTAAAAATTATCAAATAATTAACGTAAGTTTCTATACTAAAACCGACTTCATGAACGTATATAATTTTTAATACGTATTGATCATGAACACACATTTTTGCAAAGTCGGAAAAACCAAAATCGGATGGAGTGATGTTTTAAATTTAAATGAGCTGGAACAGAACTATGTTCGGTTTATTGAAGAAGCCTATAACTTGATACAAACAGATGCTGGTTTGAGCGATTTCTTGTACCATGAAGCTTCAAAATTGAAGAAAACTATTTTGAATTTGAAACAATCTCATTCAAAGGACCTTGATGCAGCGATTTAAAATAATCGAAGGCAGCAAGCAGTCGCGTGCCATACCAAGAGAAGGCTTCGCCATTGACCACGACAATTTTTGATTCGGGGAAAAACTTCCTCATTGTTTCCGTATGCTTATCTTTGAACGGAAAGGGTTCACTTGAAAGCAACACCAAATCAGCAGTTTCTTTTTTACGTTCGCTTAAAGTCACTTCTGGATAACGCTCCAGATTCCCATAATAATTCTCGAACTTATTTAATTGCAAAAGCGTATCAATGAATGTGTGTTTTGCAGCAACCATCCAAGGTTTTTTCCATATGAAATATGCGGTTTTTAACTTAGGTTTGTACCTAGTATAAGAGTGAAAGTCATCCAATTTGAGCTTTATGGTTTTCCTGATTTCATTGGCTTTAGCTTCTACCGAAAACATTTTACCATACATTTCAATTAATTCCAAACAATCCTCAATAGTACAAATATCACTGATATGAACTGGTGCAATCAATTCCAACTCCCGAATCATATCTACGGTGTTCTCTTCTTTATTGCACAAAATAATATCGGGCTTTAAGGATTTTATCTTATCAAAATGAACAGTCTTAGTTCCGCCTACAACATTTTTTTCATTTCTTAAGTGAGGCGGATGTACGCAGAATTTGGTGATGCCGACAATGGAAAGTTCCAAACCTAAATCATACAAGAGCTCAGTCTGGCTTGGAACGAGTGAGACAATTCTCTTTGGAATTTCTTTTAAGTGAATATCTCTGTAAAGTTGGTCTTTCATTTTATCTCGCAAACTCGCGAAGGCGCAAAGATTTTATAAAGAAAAAGAAATCATTTTCGTTTACTCAAAATACCAGCCATTTCCTGTTGAATCTCTTTGGCTTGGATGGCCGCAGCTTCTGCAAAATCTTCCTTATTGGATGCATAAATGATGGCTCTGGATGAATTGATGATCAACCCTATATTGGTGTTCAATCCATATTTACAAACCTCTTGAAGGCTTCCACCTTGGGCACCAACACCGGGCACCAATAAGAAACTATCTGGGACTAATTTTCTGACATCTTTTAAATATGTTGCTTTAGTAGCACCAACCACGTACATTAGATTTTTGGAATTCTTCCAAGTCTTGGATGTTTTGATGACTTCCTGATATAAAAATTGACGATTGACTTTTTTTGTCTGAAAATCCAAAGCTCCTTCATTTGATGTCAAGGCCAATAGAATGGTATGCTTATTTTTAACTGCCAGAAAAGGTTCCACGGAATCTTTGCCCATGTAAGGTGCAACGGTGACACTGTCAAAATTTAGATCTTGCAAAAAAGCCTTGGCATACATACTGCTCGTATTGCCGATATCACCACGCTTGGCATCAGCAATGGTGAATATTTCGGGATGCATCACATTGAGGTACAATATTGTTTTTTCGAGTGCTTTCCAACCCTTCAATCCTTGGGCTTCGTAGAATGCCATGTTTGGTTTATAAGCTACGGCCAAATGATGGGTCGCATCAATGATTGCCTTGTTGAAGGCAAAAATAGGATCTTCATCCTGTAATAAATGTTTTGGGATTTTTTCCAAATCAACATCCAACCCGATGCAGAGAAAAGATTTCTTTTTTTTGATTTCTTGGATGAGTTGTTTTATGGTCAACTTATGTTATTTTTTTGTGGTTGAAATTTTTTTGCCACGAATTCACGAATTAAAATCTAAAAATAAAACATCAATCATCGGTCTTCTATCAATAAACTAACAGCTCCTAGCTTCAGACTTCTAGCTTCCAGCTTAAATCAAATCTGTACTCGCTTTCAACAATTCTGTGTTTTCTGCTAACATCAATTCGTCCAATATTTTCTGTATGTCGCCATTCATGATATTGCCCAGATCGTACAATGTCAATCCAATTCTATGATCGGTGACCCTTCCTTGTGAATAATTATAAGTTCTGATTTTTGCACTTCTATCACCGGTTGTGACCATACTTTTCCGTTTCACGGAATCGGCTGCCAATTTTTTTTCAAGCTCTATTTCGTAAAGTCGAGATCGCATCACTTTTAGCGCTTTCTCAAGATTCTTATGTGATGATTTCTGGTCCTGGCAACTCACGATCATGCCTGTTGGTTCATGGTGCAACTTGATTGCTGAGTAGGTTGTGTTTACACTTTGTCCACCAGGGCCAGTTGATGTTGTACGTTCAATCCGTATTTCGGACATATCAAGTTCCAAGTCAAATTCCTCTGCTTCGGGCAACACAATCACTGTAGCGGCACTCGTATGCACTCGACCTTGGGTTTCTGTTTGCGGCACTCTTTGAACACGATGTACACCTGCTTCAAATTTTAAGGTTCCGTATACATCATCACCATTCACTTCAAAAATCATCTCTTTAAAACCTCCCGAAGTGCCTTCATTGAAATCCACAACATCTATTTTCCATCCTTTGCTTTCACAATATTTGGTATACATTCTATATAAGTCGCCCGCAAAAATACTGGCTTCATCGCCTCCGGTTCCTGCGCGAAGTTCCACGACCGCATTTTTAGAATCCTCAGGGTTTTTTGGAATCAATAGAAATTTGATGGCATCTTCCAGCTTAGGAATCTCTTCCGCAGCTTCATCGTATTGTATTTTGGCCATTTCTACCATATCGGCATCGCCGCCTTCATTGATAATGTCTTCTGCTTCCTTTAGATTGTCCAAAAGCAATTTATATACGTCGCGTTTTTCGACCAATACCTTCAAATCCTTGTATTCCTTGTTGAGAGCGATGTAACGCTTCTGGTCACTGATGATATTGGGCTGAATGATAAGATCGTTTATCTCATCAAAACGCTGTTTTACTATTTGTAATTTTTCTAACATTTAGGTTTTTGAATTGTGATGCAAAAATACGATTATTTCCATAAAAGTATCAACACTGATTGGCTTTTGGATTTTAGCAATATGGAAGTATGCCTAGCTTCAATCAAATTTTC
Source organism: Aquaticitalea sp. (assembly GCA_041748055.1). Lineage (GTDB taxonomy): Bacteria > Bacteroidota > Bacteroidia > Flavobacteriales > Flavobacteriaceae > JBPOFM01. Next base: position 2,860 of record JBGTDZ010000159.1, on the reverse strand, counting down.
GGAAAATGCATTGTTACTTTACCTTTTTATGTAAATCGCCCTAGAGGTAGGGGCAATTTAACTTTAATATTCATAGGTCCCAAACTTACTGGCAATGGTCAATTTTTTATGGCTTGATGCCTCAACCCTACCAATAATCTGTGCATCTACATTAAATGATTTAGAGATTGAAATGATGTCATTGGCAATTTCTTGGGACACATACAGCTCCATACGATGTCCACAATTAAAGACCTGATACATTTCTTTCCAATCAGTTTTTGATTGTTCCTGGATCAGCTTAAACAAGGGAGGAATTGGGAACATACTATCCTTGATGATGTGCAAGTCTTCAATAAAATGAAGAATTTTGGTCTGTGCGCCACCGCTGCAATGAACGATGCCATGAATATCCTTGAACGTATAGTTTGAAAGTATTTCCTTAATAATTGGTGCATAGGTTCTTGTAGGTGACAATACCAATTTCCCTGCATCAAGTGGAGCATCTTTAACATCATCAGTCAATTTTACGGTTCCAGAATATACCAGTTCTTTTGGTACAGAAGCATCATAACTTTCAGGGAATTTCTCTGCCAAATACTTTTGAAAAACGTCATGTCTTGCAGAGGTCAGGCCGTTGCTTCCCATGCCCCCATTGTATTCCTTTTCATAGGTAGCCTGCCCTGAGGAGGACAAGCCTATGATAACGTCTCCAGCTTTAATGTTTGCATTATCTATTACCTCGCTACGCTTTATTCGTGCAGTGACGGTTGAATCCACGATAATAGTACGGACGAGATCTCCAACATCAGCCGTTTCGCCACCTGTGGAATGGATGGTGACACCAAAATTTTTCAGTTCGGAGATCAATTCTTCGGTCCCATTGATGATGGCAGCAATCACCTCACCGGGAATCAAGTTTTTATTTCTACCGATTGTTGAAGATAAAAGGATATTGTCTGTCGCGCCAATACACAGTAAATCATCGATGTTCATTATCAACGCATCTTGGGCGATTCCCTTCCATACCGAAATATCGCCAGTTTCTTTCCAATACATATAAGCCAATGATGATTTTGTTCCTGCACCATCCGCATGCATCACCAAGCAATAGTTATCATCGTTGGTTAAATAATCGGGAACAATTTTGCAAAAAGCTTTAGGAAAAAGACCTTTATCAATATTTTTTATGGCATTGTGCACATCTTCCTTAGATGCCGAAACACCCCGTTGTGCATAACGTTTACTAATATCTTCGCTCATAACTGTAGTTATCCCGCAAAAATAGGCATAGAAATCAGTTATCTAAAATTATTTGATTGGAATTGATAATTGATGGTTCGTTTTTATCGATTTTGGTTTTCTTATTTCCCGAGCCAAAATAGTAATTCACCCCCAGACCTATCCTAAAATAGGTGTCATCAGAATCTCCAAAAATCAGTCCGTCGAGTTCATCGCTCATTACGTAGTTGTAATCAGAATATAATTTAAGACCAACACCCTCCATAACTATATACTCTATTCCACCACCACCTTGAAATTTGATGGCAGTTTGCTCAAAATAATTAGATGCGTTGTAACCGCCTCCTGCAAAAACAAAAGGTGAGAATCTATAATGGGGTAACAAGGTGGATTCCAAATTTAGGTCGAAAGACATAAAGCCTTCATTGTAAATATCGGTATATGCCAAATTAAATTTATTGTAACTCACATTAATATTGAAGTGAGGAAAAAAATACCGTTTATAACCAATATGGAAATAAGTCTCAAATTTAGGATCAACCAAATCTCCATTGATGACGGCAGTCCCAACACCAATATCAATGGCATTGTTTGCTCTTAAATCATAAAATGCAGTGTTCTTATCTATTTGGGACTCCACTGGAATCTGGGCTACAGCAAAATTAAAGATCAAGAAGAATATAAACAAAAATGCATTGAGCTTTGATCGTTTTGTCATCATAAATGAAACACCGGTTAAAATCAATAAATGTTGTAAATCAAAGGAAAGAGTCGGCAATATAACAAATTTATAAACAGTCAATAAAATTTGTATCAAAATAAATTTCTACAAAATAAAAAAGACAAAAGAATTTAAAAAATTTCTTTTGTCTTTCAAAGTTTTCAGGATAAATCGAAAAGCGTTTGAACTTTCTAAAAACAGATTTTTACAATGTTCGTAAAATTCATATTAAGCCTGAAAAACATTTTCAACTTTCGTTGCCGTTTCCTGTGAAACTTTGTCCTTTGCAATTTTAATGTTCTGTTGAGAAAATAAAAGTGTTGCAAAAGCTAATGCCGCTAGGCTAAGTAATAATTTTTTCATTTTTAAAGTATAATGATTAATAGCACAACAAATCTAAGAAATTATCCAACTGAATTATAGGCTTTCACACTCTATTTTCCATATTTTCGATTAGTTGTACTATTCTCTTGTCCAAATACAATATCTCTAATTTTACATACGTAACTTTACTAATAAAATGAGCGATTATTACCATTCCGGTACAAAAAAAGGTCTCAAAACTGAAACCTTTTTTATGAACTTACCTCCAAATTATCTCGTAAACAACAATTCCCTATACTTAGTCAAGGGCCACAATTCATCATCGACCAATAACTCTAGTTTATCGCAATGATATCTTATGTCATCAAAAATCGGTTTGACCTTATGGCAATAATCCAATGCCTTTTTCTCGATATCTTCTACTGTATTTGCCTTTTTTCGCTCGTTGATTAATTTTGTGACATTGGAATTTATGGATTCAATATGCTCCGAAATTTCTTCAATAAGATTCAGTTGCTCTTTAGCGAATTTCTTAAAGGTTGTCCCATAAATTTCTTTTAATCCTTTAACGTTCTCTATCAATATATTTTGATA